>CAIZGT010000451.1 GCA_903932545.1 uncultured Rhodospirillales bacterium | reverse complement strand
TTTGTAACAGATCGGTCAGCAATTCTGAGCGCATCGGCACCGCCAACTCCGCCGCCGCTGTCGGCGTGGGCGCGCGGCGATCCGAGGCGAAATCGATCAGCGTGGTGTCGGTCTCATGCCCCACTGCCGAGATCAGCGGGATTGTGCTCGCCGCCGCCGCGCGCACCACCGCCTCATCATTGAACGCCATCAGATCTTCGAGCGACCCGCCACCGCGCGCCACAATCACCACATCCGGCCGCGGGATCGCCCCGCCCACTGGCAACGCCGAGAACCCGCGAATCGCTACAGCGATCTTCTCCGCCGCACCCTCGCCCTGCACCGGCACCGGCCAAATGATAATCTGACGCGGAAACCGTCGCAGAATCGTGGTGCGAATATCCTGAATCACCGCCCCCTGCGGACTCGTCACCACGCCGATCACCAATGGCAACACCGGCAACGGTCGCTTCAGCGCCGCATCGAACAGCCCTTCCTCGGCCAGCCTCAGTCGCAGCGCCTCAATCCGCGCCAGCATCGCGCCCGCCCCGGCGTAGTCCATCCGCTCCACAATGAGTTGGTAGCTCGAACGGTCGCCGTAGGACGAAACCTTGCCCTGGGCGATCACCTCCACCCCATTCTCCGGGGCGAGTCCCAACCGCGACACCGCGCCTTTCCAAACCACGCCTGAGATTTTCCCGCCCTCATCTTTCAGCGAGAAATAAATATGGCCGGACGGATAGCGCTTGAGTTCGGTGATCTCGCCCCGCACCCGCACTCGCCCAAACGCGCCCTCCAGCGTGCGCTTCACCGCACCGGAAATTTCGCTGACGGTGTATTCGGGGATATTGTTGGTGCGCTCTTCCATGGCACATGACTACTCCCGCGCACGCCGCGTGGGGAAGACGGATAGGACAGGATCGATGCGCGTTTTGGTGGTTGGCAGTGGTGGGCGTGAACACGCGCTGTGCTGGGCGATCTCGGCCTCGCCGTTGCTCACGAAATTATGGTGCGCGCCCGGCAACCCCGGCATCGCTGCCGTCGCCGAATGTGTCTCAATCGGTGTGCTCGACATCCCCGCCCTCGTCGCCTTTGCACTGGAAAACCGAATTGATCTCGTCCTCCCCGGCCCCGAAGCACCGCTGGTCGCAGGCATCACCGATGCGATGGAGCGCGTAGGCATCGCCTGCTTCGGCCCCAGCGCTGCCGCCGCCGAACTTGAAGGCAGCAAGACCTTCACCAAACAGGTGGCTGACGCTGCTGGCATTCCCACCGCCAAATGGGAACGATTTGAAGACGCCGAGGCGGCGAAGGAATTCGTCCGTCGTCGCGGTGCACCCATCGTCATCAAGGCCGATGGTCTCGCGGCGGGCAAGGGCGTTGTGGTTGCCGAAACCGAGGCCCAAGCCATCGAAGCCATCCGCGACTTCATGCAAGACGGCACGCTTGGCGTCGCTGGTGCCGCCGTGGTCATCGAAGAATGCCTCGTTGGCGAGGAAGCCAGCTTTTTCGCTCTGTGTGACGGCACCAGCGCCATCGCGCTGGGGGCGGCCCAAGACCATAAACGCGTCGGCGATGGCGATATCGGCCCCAACACCGGCGGTATGGGCGCATACTCCCCCACACCTGCGCTGAGCACGGCGATGGAAGCCGACATTATGGCCCGCTTTATTCGGCCGACACTGGCCGAAATGGCAAGCCGCGGCGCGCCGTTTCGCGGCATTCTGTTCGCGGGGCTGATGATCACCGCTGACGGTCCAAAGCTGATCGAATACAATGTCCGCTTCGGCGATCCAGAGTGCCAATGCCTGATGCTGCGCCTGAACTCCGATCTACTGGCCGCGCTGGTCGCAGCCATTTACGGCGAGTTGGCGCATTTTGATCTGTGCTGGCACGAATGCTGCGCCGTCGCCGTCACCATGGCCGCCGAGGGCTATCCGGCCAATCCGCGCAAACATACAATCATCCAAGGCACTGAGGCTGCCGCCAACATCCCCGGCGCCTGTGTGTTTCATGCCGGAACAGATGTTCTTGACGGCAATCTGGTCGCCAATGGCGGCCGTGTACTGACGATTTGCGCCACCGGCCCGAGCATCGCCGCCGCGCGGGATACCGCATATCGAGCGGTTGATCAGCTTAACTGGGCACAGGGTTTTTGTCGGCGCGATATTGCTTGGCGTGCATTGGTTCACAAAACTGAACAAACTGACCGATAAAACCCTTATGTCACAAGCGTCTTGAGGGGTATTTTCAGTTCACACCTGAGTGAGATGAGTCGCCTCCTGCCCAAAACACCTGCACATCAGCCCATCGACCGCGTGAGCGAAACTCAAGCTGGTCACAAGCAGCGCAATGATCGTTCGTTTTTGCGCCTTGGGATTATTTTGTCGTCGCTGCTCGTCGGCATCACTGTTCTGGCGTGGTACGTTGCAGACAATGAAATCGCACATGATAGCGCCAATGAGGCGACCACCGCCCAATTGTCCGCACAGCGCACCACCGACGCGCTCGCGGAAAAGACACGCACTCTGTTCGGTTCACTCGACTCCCTGGTCGGGCTGTCCAGTCTCATTCTGCAATTGAACGATTGCTGCGACGCCACCGCCAAGCAGGTTGCGCAGCGGACCATTGATGACGCCATGCAGCAAAGCCCACTCTCTGTCCGTGCGCTGCGATTGATCGCACCGTCTGGGCAGACCGTCTTAGAGGTGGGAAAAGATCCTGCAGATATGCCCAGTGATGCGGGTCTGCAGGTTGGCGTCGGCCTGCCATGGTCGGTTCTTGGTGGCAGGCATGTCGCACATGTCATGCGCACACTGCCCAACAATCCTGGCTACGCTCTGCGATTGAACGTGGACATCGATACGCTCTCCCACACTGCAAATGGGACGCTCGGGCCCGGAATGGAAGTCGGCATCTATCGGCTGTCAGACGGTGCCGCGCTGACAACGTTTGCTGAGGGCGGTCGGCAATGGAAGGCGGCGGACCTGGAGCCACTGCGCGTGTTAGACTCGGGCCTGCTTGGCATATTCGCCAACAGTGATCGCGGATGGATATCAAGCGACCCGAAAGTCCATCCGGCGTCACCTTGGCATGCGGCGTTCTCCACCCTGCATGAGTTGGGCTTGGTGGTCATCACCCGCGTCCGGCTCGACCAAACAAGTGCCCTATCGCAACGCCATTCCCAGGCAGTGCAATTGCTTCCGCTGGCGGTGTTTCTGATGGGGTTAATCTCTGTCAGCGGCATTCTTCTGGTGGTCTCACGCCAACGCAGCAAACTTGAATGGGATGATCAGCAGCGCCTCTCCGTGGCCGAAGCGGCGGCGCGCTGGGAGTTAGAGCAACTGGTGAGTTGTTCACCTGCTATGCTTTATCGCGGTCGCATAAATTCAATCGGCGAATTTAAACGAGATTTTTTAAGCCCGAACACCCGTGAAGTCACCGGCTGGGAAGCTTCAGTGCTTGCCGATCCCGAAGAGCTCTGGAACCTCACGCCAGACGAAGACCGTCGCGTGCGAAACCGCAACTATATCCAGGCGGCGCAGAATGGTCGGGCCGCCTGCGAATATCGATTTCAGCGTCCTGACGGCGGTTATTCCTGGTTGCGCAATGAGGCGATGGTGGTGCGGCAACTGCCGGACGGCTCCACCGAGCTTGCCGGTGCCATCACCAACATCAGCCGCGAGCGTGAGATGTCCGCCTATGCCGCCATGCAGAACCGTCTTGCCTCGCTCGGCGAGATTTCGGCCTCGTTGGCACATGAATTAACCCAGCCGATGACGGTTATCGGGATCGCCTGCGCACTGGCACAAAACGCGGCGCGCACCGCCACAAACCATGATGACCTTGACCGTCATCTCACAGCCATCGCCACGCAAACCGAACGCGCCTCTGACATTATCAGGCATCTGCGGCTCTATGGACGCGCCGATGGCGGCCCGATGGCCAATATCAAATTACGCCAAGCCGTCCAGGGCGCTCTCAGCCTGGTTGGCACGTCGTTGCGCGAGTCTGACGTTGAAGTCAGCCTGGATATCCCGGAGGATCTGCCTTTGATCAGGGCGCGTTTGGTGCAGATTGAACAGATCCTCATCAATCTCATGATCAACGCGCGCGATGCAATGAGCGCCAACCCGCCCGGATCACGGCGGATTATTATGCGGGGCAGCCTGCACAACGGTATGACGCGTCTGCAAGTTGAAGACACCGGGCCCGGCGTGCCCTCCAGCTTGATCGAACGGATGTTTGAGCCGTTCTACACAACAAAAGCCCCAGGGGAGGGCACCGGCCTTGGTCTTGCTTTGTGTCAGACCATGATGCGCCAATTTGGCGGCACGATTTCAGCCGCCAATGGCCGATATGGGGCGATCTTCACCCTGGATTTCCCCAAGTTGACCCAGTCACCCGATCAGCTTCCCGCAACACCCCTGCTGTCCGCCGAGGGTTGAACGGCGCTATCAGGAAGGTTTCACCAGCCGGTGTTGCTTGCGGCCTGCGGACAGTTTGGCGGCGCCGTCCACAAGATCCGCGCTGCCCACCAGCAGCGCCTCATCGGCAATGGCTGCGTCATTCAGCCGTGCACCACCGCCACGGATCAACCGGCGAGCCTCACCATTGCTGGCCACCAAGCCGCTTTCCACCAACAGTTTGATCAACGGCACGCCCGCCGCCAATTCGGCCATCGGCACCATGATACTCGGCAGCGTGTCGGCCGCAGCACCTTCTTCAAACGCGCGTCGTGCCGTCTCGGCAGCTTCGTCAGCAAGCTGGCGGCCATGCGTCAGGGCAGTTGCCTCCGTCGCCAAAATCTTCTTGGCCTCGTTGATCTCCGCGCCCCCCAAAACTTCGAGCTTGGCGATCTCAGCCAAAGGCAGGTCGGTGAACAGCTTAAGGAACCGCCCCACATCGGCGTCCT
>CAIZGT010000450.1 GCA_903932545.1 uncultured Rhodospirillales bacterium | reverse complement strand
TCGTACTGCTTCTTGCGCTCATATTCGCGCACGCGCTGCACACTCACCTGCTTGGCGGTCTGGGCGGCAATACGGCCAAAATCAATCGGCGGCAGCGGGTCAACCAGATAGCCACCGAGTTCGATTTCCGGCTGGAATTTGCGCGCAATATGCAGCGGGATCTGAGTTTCCTCGTTCTCCACCACTTCAACCGCCTGCGTCCAACGCGACAGCCGAACGTCGCCATTCTTCTTGTCGATGGTGGCGCGGATATCTTTCTCATGGCCGTATTTGGCGCGGCCAGCTTTCTGGATGGCCTGCTCCATCGCTTCGAGCACTTCGTCGCGATCAATCGATTTTTCGCGCGCGACAGCGTCGGCAACCAGCAGGAGTTCGGGGCGGGAGACAGAGGTGTCCATAATGCGCCTTCAATTGGCTTCGGGTGTGGGTTGCGGCGCAGAGGCCGCGATCAGTTCATCAGTCAGCACGAGCTTGGCGCGACGAATATCGGCGAACGGGATTTCAAACTCCCCTGCCGCGTCGCGTGCCTTCACAATGTTTTCGTCGGCGGAAAGGATCACCGCACTCATCCGGCGGCGACCCGCCACCGGCGCGGTCAGTTCAATGCGGGCGAGATGGCCCACATAACGCTGCCAATCCTTCAGCCGTGTGAGCGGGCGGTCGATGCCTGCGGAGCTAACCTCCAACGTCCAGCGGCCAGGGATCGGGTCGTTCACATCCATCACCGCGCTCACATTGCGAGAGATTTTTTCGCAATCATCCACATTGATCAGCGCGCCATCGGCCCGATCCGCCATGATCTGCACCGTCGGGCGCTCACGTCCGAGCACTTGGATGCGAACCAGCTCGTAACCTAGCCCAACAATAGTCGGCTCAATGATCGCGCTGATACGCGCTTCCAGCCCAATTTGCGTGGGCGTGACAACCTCACGCGCAGGATCGTCCATCTCGTCGATGAGCGGTGCGGGTTCGTCGTCGTCGTCGTTACGGTGTTTTGACAAAACAAAAAAGGCGGCCCGCGAAGGCCACCCCCCAAAGTCGCGGAGAATGATGATGATGCTTCGATAATCCTTGTCGGCGGGGAGTGCAAGCTTTTCGCGAACCGATTATAAGCCGGCGTATGAGCCAGACATCGTCCTTTATTCCCGAACTTTGCATTGTTGTTCCCGTGCTCAACGAGCGCGACAACATCGCTCCCTTGGTCCAGGCCGTGCGCGAGACGCTGGGCGGCATTGCGTGGGAGATCATGTTTGTCGATGACGACAGCCGCGATGGTACCCGCGCCGAGATCATGCGCGTCGCCAGCCAAGAGCCACGTGTGCGGATGATCCACCGCGTCGGGCGGCGCGGATTGTCCTCCGCCTTCATCGAAGGGGCGGAAGCCACCTTCGCCCCCAACATCGCCGCGATGGACGGCGATATGCAGCACGATGAAACCCTGCTGCCCAAAATGCTCCAGTCCATCCGCGATGGTGCCGAGATTGTCATCGGCAGCCGCTACGTCCCCGGCGGCGGCATTGGCGATTGGGATGCCAAGCGCGCAGGCATGTCCAACCTCGCCACGCGGCTGGGCCAGATGGTGCTGAAAACCAAAGTCGCCGACCCGATGAGCGGCTTCTTCATGTTGCAACGTGAAGTTTTTGACCGCGCGATGCCGAAGCTTTCGGCCATCGGTTTCAAAATCCTGCTCGACATCATTGCCTCGCTGCCACAACCGCCGCGCATCGTCGAACTGCCGTTCCAGTTCCGCACCCGCGTCTCTGGCGAAAGCAAGCTCGATGCGGGCGTGATGCGCGATTATCTGTTGCTCTTGATCGACAAAATGGTCGGCCACATCGTTCCAGTCCGTTTCGTGCTGTTCGCTGGCGTCGGCGGCATCGGCATTGTGCTGCACATGCTGGTGCTGTTCTCGGCGCTCAAGCTCGGACGTATGGAGTTCACAACGGCGCAAGAATTGGCAACGGCTGTGGCCATTTTGGGGAATTTCGTCCTCAACAACAAATTCACCTTTGGTGATCGCCAACTGAAGCGCGCCAAGCTCTGGCGCGGCCTTGTGTTGTTTGCCGCGATTTCGGCGGTGGGCGCGGTGGGCAACCTCTCCGTCGCCGCCTTCCTGTTCGGCCCGCAGATGACATCTTGGATTCTAGCCGGATTTGTCGGCGCGGTGATGAGCTTGGTGTGGAACTATGCGGTAAGCTCGGCCATCGTCTGGAGACGCTAAAATGAACCCAGCCATCGCGCGCACCACGGCTTTCTGCAACCGCTTTGGTCTGCGTCTGCCGATCCTTCTCGCGCCGATGGCTGGGGCCTGCCCGCCTTCGCTCTCCATCGAAGTCGCCAAAGCAGGCGGCTTGGGCGCGGCAGGGGTGTTGCTGATGCAGCCAGACACGATCCGCACCTGGGCACAGGATGTGCGTGCGGGCAGCAATGGGGCGTTTCAGCTGAACCTCTGGATCCCCGACCCAAAACCCACGCGTGATCCGGCCAACGAATCGGCCTTGCGCAGCTTCCTCGGCCAGTTCGGCCCGGAAATTCCCCCCGAAGCGGCAGACGCAACACCCCCGGATTTCGAGGCGCAATGCGACGCCATGCTAGAGGCTGGCCCAGCGATCATTTCCTCTGTGATGGGGCTCTATCCGCACGATTTCATCCGCCGGATGAAATCACGCGGCATCGCCTGGTTCGCCAACATCTCCACCGTCGCCGAAGCCCGTGCCGCTGAAGCGGCCGGGGCGGATGCAATAGTGGCGCAGGGCGCTGAAGCGGGCGGCCATCGCGGCGCGTTCGATGCTGCCGAAGCGGCGGCACAAACCGTTGGGCTGTTCTCCCTGCTGCCCGCCGTGGTGGACGCCGTCCGCGTCCCGGTGATCGCAACCGGCGGCATCGCCGATGCGCGCGGCGTGGCGGCTGCGCTGATCTTGGGGGCCAGCGCAGTCCAAATCGGCACCGGGTTTCTGCGCTGCCCGGAAGCCAAAATCGCCCCCGCTTGGGCCGATGCGCTGGGCCACGCTGCTCCGGAAGACACCCGCCTCACCCGCGCCTTCTCCGGCAGGCTTGGCCGCTCCCTCGCCACCAACTACGTCGCCGCTGCCCACGCGCCGGATGCGCCCGCGCCCGCGCCCTACCCAGTGCAACGCGCGCTTACCCAGGCGATGCGCGATACCGCCACCAAAGCAGGCGATATCCACTATATGCAGGCATGGGCCGGGCAATCAGCTGGCCTTGCCCAGGCGATTCCGGCAGGCGATCTGGTCGCAGCGCTCTGGCATGAAGCCACCGAATTGCTCGGTTAATCGTTTCGCGCCTTGGCAGGCAAGCCGACCCGCGTCAGCGTTATCAAAACGCTGGAAACGACATTTTGCCAACGACATCTTGGTCCTGCGCGCTGCTATTTGGAACAACTGGTTCAAAACCGAGCCCCCAGTGCTCCTGGTGTTCTGATTACCGCTTGATCGTCGCCAAACCTGCGTCAGACTGGAGACAGTCTGACGCAGGTTTGAGAGATACATGATGGACACGATCAAGATTGCCGCCGGCCCGTTCACCTTCACCGCGAAATTCGAGACCGCCAACGCGCCGAAAACCGTCGCGAAATTCCGCTCGCTGCTGCCATATAACGAACGGGTGATTCATGTGCGTTGGAGCGGCGAATCCTGCTGGATTCCGCTCGGTGAAACCGATTTCGGCCTGGGCTACGAAAACCACACCAGCTATCCGGCACCGGGGCAAATTCTGCTCTATCCAGGCGGGATCAGTGAAACCGAGATACTGCTGCCTTACGGAAGCTGCTGCTTCGCCTCAAAAATGGGTCAGCTTGCCGGCAACCATTTCCTGACCATCATCGACAATCTGGACGATCTGCCCAAGCTCGGGAAAATGACCCTGTGGGAAGGTGCCCAGAAAATCGTGTTTGGGGCCTAAAAGCCCCGTCATTGCAAGCGACGCGCAGCAATCCATCGCAACGCTGCGCTTGCAATGACAGTTTTGGTTACGCCAACACGCTCACATCATCAAACTCAAAGCGTGGCAGCCGTGCCATCACGCCCGAAGCATCGCCATGGCCCAGATTGATCAGGAAGTTGGACTTAAACCCGCTCTCGGCAAAAAACGCCTCGTCCACCTTCGCCTTGTCAAACCCGCTCATCGCCCCGCTATCAATGCCCAGCGCCCGCGCCGCCATGATCACATAAGCGCCTTGCAGCGTAGAGTTCCGAAACGCCGTCTCGTTCGCCAGCGCCTCGTTGTGGGCGAACCAAGCCCGCGCATCCACATGCGGGAACAGCTTGGGCAATTGATCGTAGAATTTCGGATCATAGGCCACAATCACCGTCACCGGCGCACGCATGGTCTTGTCCAAATTGCCAGCCGACAACGCGGGCTTCAGCTTCTCTTTGCCTTCCGGCGTACGCACGAACACGAAGCGCGCCGGCGAGGCGTTGGCCGAAGTCGGCGCCATCTTCTGCAAATCGAAGATCGCCTTCAGCTCTGCATCGCTCACCGGCTGATCGGTCCATTTGTTCTGCGTCCGCGCGGCATTGAACAGCGCGTCAAGGGCTGCATTGTCGAGGCTCATATCGGCTCCTATTAATTCGATATCGAACGACCTACCAAGTAGTCGTTGGCCGCCCCTGGATCAAGCCAGCACTTGCTCAACCTTGGTCACTTCCGGCACGTAATGGCGCAACATGTTCTCGATGCCGTGCTTCAGTGTGGCCGAGGAAGATGGGCAACCGCTGCACGCGCCCTGCATATGCAGGCTCACCACGCCGTTGCGATAGCCACGGAACACGATATCCCCGCCGTCAGACGCGACTGCCGGGCGCACGCGGGTGTCGAGCAGTTCCTTGATCTGCGCCACCACCTCGGCATCTTCGGGCGACACGTCTTCAAGCGCCGCTTCGCCCTCACCGATGATCACCGGGCGATCTGCAACGAAATGCTCCATAATTGCACCCAGCACCTGAGGGCGCAGGGCGGACCATTCGCTGTCATCACTTTTGGTGATCGTCACGAAATCACCGCCCAGGAATACCCGGCTCACCCCCGGCAGCGCGAACAGCGCCAGCGCCAACGGTGAATGCTGCGCCACATCGGCGGAGGAGAAATCGGCCGTGCCAGCGCCCATCACATCCCGGCCGGGCAGGAATTTCAGTGTTGCGGGGTTCGGCGTGCCTTCGGTTTCGATGAACATGGCATGATCCTGGAAAGTGGACCGGAGCGGTCCTGTACCTTCAAAATCGTCCGACGCAAGCCCGAGCGCAAGGGGGCGACCGTGGGTTGGCCGATATGAAATTTCTGCGCAGCCAGCATTTTGGTGCGAAACGTCTTTATATCAGCAGCATGGCACTCTCCCGTCGCACCCTCCTCGCTGCCCTTCCCGGCACTTTGCTGATGACCCGCATCGCCCATGGCGCTGCATCACGGCGACTAACGATCTTGCACGTCAACGACATCCATTCGCGCCACGAGCCGGTTGATAGCCGCTCGCTCACCTGCAAGCCAGGCGCGCGGCCAGATTGCTTCGGCGGCACCGCGCGCTTGGCCTCCGCGCTATTCGCCGAACGCGCCGCCGCCGAGGCCGCCGGGCGCGACGTGATGCTGCTCGATGCAGGCGATCAATTCCAAGGCAGCCTGTTCTACACCGCCTGGCATGGCGAGGTGGAACGCGCGGTCATGCACGCGTTCGGCACCGAGGTGATGACGCCAGGGAACCACGAATTCGACAACGGCCCCGCCACACTCGCCGCCTTCATCAAGGGTGCCAATTTCAAAGTCGTCTCCGCCAACATCGACGCCAGTGCCGACCCCGATCTGGCCGGGCTGCTCCTGCCACATCTCATCCTGGCGCGCGCTGGCACCAAAATCGGCATCATTGGCGCCACCACGCTGCAAACCATCACTGGCTCCTCCCCAGGCCCGCATCTGCGCTTCACCAATCCCGGCGAGGCCCTCGCGCGTGAGGCGGCGAATTGCCGCGCGCAGGGTGCGCAATTGGTGATCGCACTCTCCCATCTCGGCGTGCACGAAGACACCGCGCTGGCCGGCAATGTGGTCGGGGTGGACGTGTTCATCGGCGGCCATTCCCACACATTGCTGTCCGACAGCGAGGCAGAGGCCGCAGGTCCGGCGCATGCGATGATCAGCGGCACATCCGGTCGCGCCGTTGTGGTGCAAGCCGCCTGTTTCGCCCGCTATTTCGGCAGGCTCGACCTCGACCTCGACGATCAGGGCCAGATCGTCGCCGTGGGCGGCGATGTGCGCCATGTTGGGCTCGATCTGCCCGAGCACCCAGGCGTGGCGAGCATCATCGCCGGCTATGCCGCCCAACTCGAAACTGTGCGCCGTCGCGTGGTCGGGCGCAGCACAGCGGCAATCGATATCGCCACCTGCCGCATCGGCGAATGCGCGCTCGGCAGCTTCGTCGCCGAGGCAATTCTCGGCGCCGTGCATGGGGCTGATGTTGCCATCTTCAACGGCGGCGGCTTGCGCACCGGGCTGCCGGAAGGCGCTATCACCATCGGTGACGTGCTGACCGTGCTCCCCTTCGGCAACACCGTGGCGAGCGTCCAAGTCTCAGGCCAACAACTCCAAGCAGCGCTCGCCAACGGCGTGGGCCGCGTCGGCACCGGCGGCTTCCCGCAACTTGCTGGCATGCGCATCACCTGGAACCCATTCGCAGCACCCGACAAACGGCTGCGGAAGGTGGAAATCCGTCAAGCCGATGGCAGCTTCGCCCCGCTTGACCCCGCGCGACTGTATCTCGTCGCCACCAGCAATTTTGTCCGCACCGGCGGCGATGGCTACGCAGCCTTCCGCGACGGCCAAAATGCCTATGACAGCGGTCCGGGCGTGGATGAGGTGGTGGAGAATGCCATCACCCAAGCGGGTGTGCTGTCACTCGTCGCTGATGGGCGAATTCTCATAGAATAACCACATGGCGAACGAACAAAGCGCCGCTCGCCGCCTCCGCGATCAGTGCGAACCCGGCGTCGGACGCGATGGCAGCAACGGCGATTGCAGATCCGGCGCATGCGCCTCTTCCACCACCGGGCCGGTGGTGCCGGTTGGGCATTGCGCCAGCGCGAGGAACGGGGCTGGATCAATCGCGTGACCATCCACCCGCACTTCAAAATGCAGATGCGCGCCATGCGCTTGGCCAGATGTGCCGATGGCGCCGATGGTTTCGCCCAAGCCCACATCCGCACCCGGTTTCACACCAGGGCTGAATTTCGACAAATGCGCATACCGGGTCACCAAACCATCCGGATGGCGGATATCGATCATATTGCCATAGCCAAAATACCGACCGGCAAAAATCACCGTGCCAGCCGACGCCGCGCGCACCGGCGAACCATAAGGGGCGGTCAGGTCCGCGCCAGAGTGATGATTGGAGAAGCCGCGCGAAAATTGTTTGAGCTGGGCCGCAGGCATCAGCATCGAACCACAAGCGTCGGCGGCGAAAGCGCCCACTGGGACAGACCCCAGAATGGCAGCAAATGTTACAACGGCAACAAATCGTGAGATTGAGCGCATTTGATCCGGGTAACACAGCTATGCGTGGCCGCCAACCCTTCGTAGGTATATTTCCCATCTAAGCAGCGAAAAATTGCGTTTTCCACGCACCCGTCGGGCGCGGGACGCGAATTCACTTCCTTGCAGTTCCGCCTCTCGCTCTACATAGCGGTGGAAGATACACCGCATTAGGAAACAGTGGCATGTTTGGCCTAGACGCCTTCCATCTGGCGCGAACCCAGTTCGCCTTCACCGTGATGGCGCACATCATCTTCCCCGCTCTGTCCATCGGGCTGGCGAGCTATCTGGCGGTGCTAGAAGGCATGTGGCTGCGCACCGGGCAGCGGGTCTATCTCGATTTGTTCAAATACTGGCTCAAACCGTTCTCGCTGGTGTTCGGCATGGGCGTGGTCTCCGGCTTGGTGATGTCCTACCAATTCGGCACCAATTGGTCGGTGTTCTCCGACAAGGCCGGGCCAGTGATCGGGCCGCTGATGGGATACGAGGTGCTGAGCGCCTTCTTCCTCGAAGCAGGCTTTTTGGGCGTCATGCTGTTCGGCATGGAAAAAGTCGGGCCAAAACTGCATTTTGCCGCCACCTGTGTCGTCGCATTCGGCACGCTGCTCTCGGCGTTCTGGATCTTAGTGGTCAATTCCTGGATGCAGACGCCCGTCGGCTTCACTCTGGATGCCGATGGCCGCTTCCTGCCCGCCGATTGGCTGGCGATCATCTTCAATCCGAGCTTCCCGGTGCGTTTCCCGCACATGGTCCTCGCTTCCTACCTCTCCGTCGCCTTCGTGGTCGGTGCCACCGGCGCTTGGCATGTGCTGTCAGACAAGCGCAACGAAGCCGCGCGGACAATGTTCTCGATGGCGATGTGGATGGCTGCCCTCGCGGCCCCGGCGCAGGTGCTGGTCGGCGATGCGCACGGTCTGAACACGCTGCAATACCAGCCCGCCAAAATCGCCGCGATGGAGGGCCACTATGAGGCCCATGACGGCGCGCCGCTTATCCTATTCGGGATCCCACATGACGACACCGCGACGATGGATTATGAGATTGCCATCCCGCATCTCTCCAGCCTGATCCTCACCCATCAATGGAACGGGCACACGCCGGGGCTCAATGATTTCAAACCGGAAGATCGCCCATCGGCGGAAATCCTGTTTTGGACGTTCCGCATCATGGTCGGCCTCGGCTCAGCCATGGTGTTGCTCGGGGCGGCCAGCCTGTTCTTGCGCTGGAAACGTAAGCTCTATGACTCCAAGCTGATGCTCTACGCATCCTTGGCAATGGCACCCTCCGGTCTGATAGCACTGCTGGCCGGATGGGTTACCACCGAGGTCGGCCGCCAGCCTTACACCGTCTATGGCGTGCTGCGGACAGCGCAGAGCGTCTCCCCGATTGGCGCACCCGGCTTGGCCGTCTCGCTCACCGCCTTTGTGCTGGTCTATCTGTTGGTGTTTGGCGCAGGCGTCGGCCTCGTGCTGCGCCTGCTCGCCAATCCGCCCACACGAGGGGAGCACGGCCCATCCTCCCACCCCGCCCGCGCCCATGGCATCGTGCCGGGGCCGGTGATTGCGGCGGAGTGATCACTATGGACCTCCCAATCATCTGGGCCGGGCTAATCGCCTTCGCCGTTCTGGCTTATGTTGTCCTCGATGGTTTCGATCTCGGCGTCGGCATCCTGTTCGGTGTCGAGCGCGGTGCCACAGAACGCGACACGATGGTCAATTCCATCGCCCCGGTGTGGGATGGCAACGAGACATGGCTGGTGCTGGGCGGCGGCGGCTTGTTCGCCGTCTTCCCGCTCGCCTACGCCACCATCCTGCCCGCCTTGTATCCAGCGATCATCGGCATGCTGCTCGGGCTGGTGTTTCGCGGCGTGGCGTTCGAATTCCGCTTCCGCGCCACCACCAATTGGGGCCGACTTGCGTGGGATTACTCCTTCGCCATGGGCTCCACCTTCGCCGCGTTCTGCCAAGGCTTGGCGCTCGGTGGGCTGTTGCAGGGCATCAAAATAGAAGGCCGAGGCTATGCCGGTGGCTGGTGGGATTGGCTCACCCCGTTCACCGTGCTCTGCGGGTTTGCGTTGGTGGTAGGCTATGCGCTGCTCGGTGCGACATGGCTGATCTGGCGCACCGATGGGCCATTGCAAGCGCGTTGCCGGGCCTACGCGATCAAGCTGGGCATCGCCACATTGAGCTTGATCGGCATTGTGAGCCTCTGGACACCGTTCCTGCATCCGCGCTTCCTCGAACGCTGGTTCCACTGGCCGGGCATCGCGCTCACCTCGCCTGTCCCGTTGCTGATGGCGCTGCTCGCATGGCTTGGCTGGAAGGCGCTGCACAACGCAAACAGCCATATCCGCCCGTTCGCATGTGCGCTCGGCTGGTTCGTGCTGTGCTTTGCCGGTTTGGGGATTTCGATGTTCCCACTGATGGTGCCGCCCAGCATCACCATCTGGGACGCAGCAGCGCCCTATGACAGCCAACTGTTTCTGTTGGTCGGCGCTTCGGTGCTGGTGCCGATCATCCTCGGCTACACCGGCTACGCCTATTGGGTGTTTCGCGGCAAAGTGAAGCCGGGCGTGCATTACCATTGAGGCCGCGTTGATGAAGCAATGGGTCTGGTTCGCCGCACTATGGCTTGCAGGCGTGGCTGCGGTTGGCGTGGTCGCTTTCGGCCTCAAAACCGTGCTCAAGGCGCTGTTGCTGGCGTCGTAACCCACCGCGATGCATGGATGCATCGCGGTGGATTGCCACATGTTAAACCGCAACCGCCTTCTGAACCGCACCCAAAAACGCATCCGTCGCCATCGCGTGCTCGCCCCAGAAATCCTTCATCTCGGGCGGACCTTCCATATCAATCTCTTCAAAGTCCCAAATCACCACTTTGGGCCGCATTTGCTTGAAACTCGCCGATTTCAGATATTCCAGCAAAATCGCGTAAGAGCCGTATTGATGCACCCGCCATGTGAGCCCCACCGGGCGGTTCAGCCCGCGTGAGATCGCCTGCGAATAGCCGTATTTCGGCTGGGTGTAGCTGTTGCCGATCAACTCCACATCGGCCACGTCATCCTCGATCAACGAAGCATTTTGCGCACTCGGCCCAGCTTCGCGACGGATTTTGTAACGCTCACGCCCCAGTTTCGCCTTCTCTGCCGCGGGCAGTTGCTCGAACAGATCATTCTTGGACTGGATCATGTCGATATACTCGCCCAGCATCACTCCCGGCTTGGCGCTGGCGGGCAAGCGGAACTTGGCGAGCATCTCCCGGCTCAGCGTGGCCGCACACACTTCCGCCCCCACTGGCGTCCAATGCGTGTCGGTTTTGAAGAAAAACTGCTCCGCCGGATTGCTCTTGCGCGCATTGCGCATCGCCGCGTCCAAATCCGGCACCAGCGTGCCCGGCTGGCGCAGCGCATCCAGTGAGAGCTGATACCGCTTCAACGCCGCTGGCGACCATTGGAAATCAGCGGGCATGAATTCCGGATAGGTCCGAGACTTCACCGGCGTGAGTGAAATCACCGTCTCAATGCCCGCCCGCTTCATAATCGCCACGGCCCCGTTGATCGCCTTGATCGCCGCATTGAACCGATTCTGATCGAAATTGCGCACCTCATCCCACACCGGATAAAGCCAGCCATCTCCGCCCACCACCACCATCCCCATGATAGAGGCCTGCGCCGGGCGAGCGGTGGACAGCCCCAACGAGGCCGCCCCCATGCCCGCAAGTGCCATCCGGCGCGATAGTTTGGTCTGTATCATCACGCATCGTCTCCATTGCTCAGACCAGCAGTCTGGTCAGTTATTCAGCGAACCGATCGGCATTCGCAGCATTCTGATTGGCCGCGTGCAGGGCGCGCGCCTTTTGCAGATTCTCCAGCGCACGCCCATTCATCCCACGCGCCCGCGCCACATTGGCGGCTTGCATCAGCATGAAGGGGTCGTTCGGATAGAGCGCCACACCGTCACGGGCGAGATCATCGGCCAAGCTCAGCTTGCCCGCAGCCGTTGCCGCCTCAATCGCCCCAACCCGCGCCGCGATGTCTTTCGGATCACGCTGAACAGCGGCTTGCAGCGTTGGCAGCGACGTCACGCTCCGGCCCATCGCCACATCCACCCGCGCCATCGCCACCTGCAACCGAACACTGGACGGACGACGTGAATAAAGCGGCGTCAGCATCGCCTGCGCATCGCCAGCCCGGTTCTTGCGCACCAGATCATCCGCCTCGCTGACCACAATCCGCTCCCGCATGTCTTCCAGCAAATTGCGCTGATCCGACGTCAGGTTGGTGCGGTCAACGCCTTCCAGAACACTGCGTGCCCCGCCAGTTTGGTTTGCCTCCATCAGCAGCGCGCCATAGCGCAGGCGCTGGGCGGCACCTGGGCGCGGCGTGGCCACCAAAGAAGCCGCGAGAACCGAGCGCAGCGTGCTGATGTCCCTCATCTTCAACAGAGCCCGGCCCATCACTTCGCCACGCACCCCATCAGGATCGGGGTTCGAGGCGAGTGCGGCCAAGCGCGGGGCGTAGTCTACGCTTTGGATGATTTGATCCACCTGCTCATGAAACGCGCCATGATCAAGCAAAGCCTGCAACGGCGCATTGCGCAGAGTGGGGGGAACCAAGCGCGCGAGCGAAAGCGCATGCCCATCTTCGCCGCGCTCCTGCGCCCACACCACCGCCACCTGCAACGCTTCCTGACCGGACGCCGTATCCATCGCATGCGGCATTTCGGCGGTGTGCTCAGCGTCAGCCATCATCGTCTTGGCATCAGCACCGCGCCCACTGGCCTGCATCACCCGCGCCAACTCAAGCCGGGTCCACCAGCTGGAAGGATCAACCGCAAGCGCGCCCTGCAACGCCGTCTCGCGTGCGGCCAGATCACTCAGCCGCAGCGCATCACGACGCATCTGATCTGCCTGGGCACGATGCACTTCCCGCAATGCCTTTTCGTTGCCCGCCGTCTGGAACGTCGCTTCAGCACGGCGGAACAAAGATTGCGCCTCCACGGTTTGGCCAGAGGCTGTCAGTGCCGAGGCCAAAGCCAGCGTGGCGTCCGCGTTCTTCGGATCAATCGCCACCGCTTCGCGCAGGCTGACCAAAGCCGCATCCTTATGGCCGCCGCGATTTTCCAAATCTGCCAGTTGCAACGTAAGCCCAGCGTCGCGACGCCCCGCCATCAGGCGGCGGAGTTGGCGCGCAGCAGCGTCATATTGTCCGGCGTCGGCGAGGCTGGAAATCTCCTTGTATTGCCCAGACACCGCCTTTGCCGCATCGGCAGCATATTTGGCGTTGGTCGCGGGGTCTTGCCCAACCATCTCCTGGAATTCCTGCCGACGCGCCGGGGCCAGACGCAAAGCCTGATCAATATAAGGTTGCGCTTCTGCGTTGCGGTTCTGTTTGAGGCGCACCACGCCCATCATAATCCAGGCATCGGCGTCAGATTTGTCGCCTTGGATGGCTTCACGAAAGCTGGCCTCCGCGTCCGCCATATTGCCCGAATGCAGCGCCTCGTAGCCCAGCATCCGGGCGCGCAATGCCTTGCTTGGCAGCGTGCTGCGGAAGGCAACCAGCTTGGCCTGCATTTCCGGGTCGTTCTGGTTTTCCGCCAGGTATTCCTCGATCTGGTCCATCGCCTTCACATCCGGCCCCTGCCACAGCAGCGCCTGACGCCACATCACCCGCACCCGGTTGGACAGCAATTGGTTGTGTGACAACTCGCGCAGCATATCGATGCCATCCGCGCGGCTGCCCTCATTGATGATCAGCCCCTGGGCCAAGCCGAGTTGGGTGTTCAAATCGCGGGGATGCGCGGCAGCCACAGCGCGCAGTGCGGTGAGCGTGTCGTCCGCCTCCACCGAATCCTGTGGTAGAGTTGCTAGCAGCAACGGATAGTATTCCGCCGCCAATTCGTCCGGCACTTTCCCACCCGGAAACAACGTCCGATACTTCGCCAACGCGTCTTTGCGCTGGCCCAGCACCGTCAGATGGCGCGCCTCCTGCAAAACCGCCGCATCTGCCGGGTTGCGGCGCTTGGCGGTATCAACTGAAGCCAGGAACGGGTCTTCCGGCGCAACCTTGCGCAGCCGTGCCGCGTAGGATTTCACCAGATCTTCGCGCCCGGTATCCAGCGCCACTTTGGACGCCCCGATCAGCGCGTCCGCATTGCCCGGCTCAATCTCCAGAATGCGATCATAGGTCGAAAGTGCAACATCGGTATGGCCATGCTCATACCAAAACTTCGCTTTCTCCAGCATCGTCAGAATGGCCGGGTTGCCAGCATGCACCACAAAACCCTGCGCCATCGCTGGCCGTCCATCGGGCGCGACGCAAGCCACGGCTGCGATCAAACCAAGCCACACCCAACCGAGCCGACGCTCGCGACCCAAGGTCTTGACGCTATCATACAAAGCCCTGCCGGGCCGGGCGTTCTGTTGCATGTTCAGCCTCACATAGGTTAATTCGGTGAGGCTCTTGTAAGAACAATTAATAAACTATGCTGCATCAAACCGACATCGCACACGCAGTCGTGAAATTTACTTTATGATCGGATTTATATCTATTTATAATGAGGCATAAATTGCTATTTGCGGGAAAGCAAATATTCACCATTCAGATGCAATTTTGCATAACCCCCGATCATTCCATCAACCACGGAGCGCCAGCTTGCGCGGCCAACGCTTCAATTTGCGAACGTAAACCGCTGCCAACTGGCACGCCTTCGGCCAAGCGCTGCACCGCAATTGCACGTTCACGGTCCCCTGGAATTAACACAGGTTGGGCTGCATCAGCGCGCACCGTCGCCCGCATGTCCCGGCAAAACCCCGCCACGCTGGCCTCGAACGCTTCACCTTCGCGAAACAACTCAGGGTCCATCGCCAAGCAGAAATGCGCCAAGCCCAGGCGCTCGCCGCGCGCATGTCCGGGTTCAGAGGGATAGCTCTCAGCGGCCAGCCCGGCGGTCAGAATGTTAACCATCATCGCCAACCCATAGCCCTTATGGCTTGAATTCTCAGGCGTGCCACCGAGCGAGGTCAGAAATCCGCCGCGATCAGCCACATCCAACGGGTCGATGCTCGGCCTGCCCTGGGCGTCGAGCACCCATCCGTCCGGAACCGGAAGCCCCTCATTGGCCTTGTTGCGCACCCGACCGTAAGCCACCGTGGTGGTTGCCATGTCGAGTAAAAACGGCCGCCCAGCCTCGCCCGGTGCGGCGAAGCACCACGGATCGGTGCCCAACCGAGCCTGCGCCCCAAACGTGGGTGCCACCCGCACACCCGAGGCGGAGGTGGCGACCATGCCGATTAAACCTTCATCGGTGGCCATACGACCATAATACCCACAAGCACCGAAATGGCTGGTGTTGCGCACCACCACCACGCCAATCCCACTCACCGCCGCTTTCTCAATCGCCGTGCGCATGGCGAAAGCAGCAGGCACGTGGCCCAGCCCCCCACCGCCATCGATCAAGGCAGAAATCGGCGTCTGTTTGATAATCCGAGGCTCAACCGCAAGGTTGAGCCGCCCTTCCCGCCGCCACACATCATAAGGCGGCAACATCGACATGCCATGACTGTCGATGCCATGCAGATCAGCATATCCCAGAATCTGCGCCGTCTCGCGCGCAGCTTCTCCTGGCATTCCCCATGCTGCCAGTACCGCCTCGATCTGCGCCACATGTTGGGCGTAAGGGGCAGCTTTGACCATTGGCGTGTTCCTCCGGCGGTTGTCATTTCCACAACCCTTGCGCAACCGCGCCATGACGGCAAGGTTGCAGCAGAGGAGATGATGATGTCCGAATCGGTCCAGCCCCGGCCCGCCGCCAGCTTGCTGCTTATCCGAGACACAAACAGCACGCCCAGCGTGCTGATGGGTCAGCGCGGCGCGTTCCACAAATTCATGCCGGGCCGCTTGGTGTTCCCCGGCGGCGGGGTGGACGCCGAAGACACCCACGCCCCAATCGCGCAATCGCCACAGCCCCATGTCATGGGCCATATGCATCGCCTTGCAGGCGCCAATCTTGCCAGCGGGCTCCTATCCGCAGCCGCGCGCGAGTTGGAAGAGGAAGCGGGCCTTCACCTCGGCAATCCGCCCGATTTGTCCGGGCTGGATTTCCTTTGCCGCGCCATCACCCCGCCGGACAATCCGATCCGATTTGACGCGTATTTTTTCATCATCGACGCCAGCGCCGCCGCCGGCACGCTGGGCGGGTCGGGTGAGTTGGAGGAACTGCGCTGGTATCCGCTGGCCGAAGCATTGGCGCTCGACCTCGCTTTCGTCACCGCACAAATACTGCGTCAAGCGCAAGACTGGCTGGCAATGAGTGCTGCATCACGCGCCAGCCGCAGCCTTATCCCGGTGATGCGCCAGCGGACATGGAACGCTGAGTAGTCCGGCCCTCGCGTTCCAGTTTGATCAAATGCGCCGCCACATTGCGCGCCGCCATGGGGTGCAAGACGGGGGCGAGATCGGGGTAGATGCGCGCCACCATTGCGGCAATCTCCGTCTCACCGTCATCAAGTGCCGCCAACACCGCCGCCTCACGCGCGCGGCGATGCGCCAACAGATCGCGCACGTAATCGTGCGGATTGGCAATCACGGGGCCGTGGCCAGGCAAATACAGATTGGCTGAGTGGTCGAGCAGCCGCTCAAGCGCCATCATATAATCAGCCATATCTCCCTCCGGCGGCAGCACCACCGAGGAAGACCATCCCATGACATGATCACCGCTGAGCATCACACCATCATCGCGCAGCAGGCACACATGATCATCCAAATGGCCAGGCGTGTGCAGCACCCTCCAGCCAAACATCTCCGCTCCATCGCACAGCGCATCGTCTGCCGTCAGGCGTGTGCCGAACGCCCACACCGGCGCACCCGTCGCCTCGCGCAACCACGGCACCCCCTGCACATGATCAGAATGTGAATGCGTCGCCACAATCGCCGCCACTCTCCCCGCAACGCGCAAAATGGCTGCCAAATGCGCGGGCAAGTCCGGGCCGGGATCAACCACCACCACCCCTTGCGCAGTATCGAGTAGATAGGTGTTGGTGCCGTGATAAGTCATGTTCGATGGATTATCCGCCACCATCCGCCGCACCCCGGGCGCAACCTCGATGGCGGTTTCGCGTGGTGGGACATCTTCAGTGAGAAACTTCATACCGTGCCTCCTGCCCCATTGGAGCCCGAGCCTGCGCTGTGCCACAAGCCCCACATGGAAAGTCAAGAATACGATCTGATGGACATGGCGGAACATCAGCTCTGGTGGTATCGCGCCTTGCACCAACGCCTTATCACAGCACTATCAGGCGTTTCTGGCCGTGTGCTTGATGCTGGCTGTGGCACCGGCGGCTTCCTGGCAAATCTGGCTGCCGCACGCCCCGGTCTGGTCCTCGAAGGACTGGAATATAACGACATTGCCGCTAGTCGCGCTGCCGCGAAATCGGGCGCTCGCATCACTCAAGGATCGATCAACGCGCTGCCCTATGAGGCAAACCGCTTCGACGCCGTCACTTCGTCAGACGTTTTGTGCCACGAGGCAGTGGACCCGAGACTTGCACTCACCGAATTATACCGCGTTTTGCGCCCTGGCGGCCTGCTGGTGGTCAACATGCCCGCCTATAAATGGCTCGCATCGGCGCATGACCGTCGTGTCCACAATGCGCGCCGCTCAACCCCTGCTGAGCTGCGCCACTGGCTGAAGGCTGACGGTTTCAGCGATATCCGCACACAATTTTGGAATTCATTGCTGTTCCCCGCCATGGTGCTGCAACGCAAATTGCTGGCACGTGGCGAGGCGGCCAGTGATGTTGCCACGATTTCACCCGGATTGAATGCTAGCTTTCTTGCCATCACCCAGATGGAAGCCCATCTGCCCGCTCTGCCCTGGGGCGGATCGATCATCGCAACCGCCCGCAAACCGCTCTCCAAGCCGGAGCCAATCCCATGAGTCCCGCCGCCATTCCCGCCAAGCTTGGCCTTTCAATTGTCGTCCCGGTCTATCGCGGCGCTGCCACGGTAGGGCTACTTGTTGAAGCTCTCTCCGCCCTCAACCCAGAGGGCGGAATCGAAATAGTGCTGGTCAATGACGGCAGCCCAGACAATTCCGGCGACGTGTGCCGGAACCTTATCCGCACTGCGACAGTGCCAATTGTCTATGTGGAGCACACACGCAACTACGGTGAGCACAACGCAGTGATGACCGGCTTGCGCCATGCTTCGGGTAGCTTCGTCATCACCATGGACGATGATTTGCAAAACCCGCCAGAGGAAGTGATCAAGCTTTATGATCATGCTCGCTTGGGCAATTGGGACGTGGTCTACACCCGCTACGCCACCAAGCAGCACGCCCCGTGGCGTAACCTCGGCAGCCGCTTCGCCAACAAAGTGGCCGACTGGCTGCTCGACAAGCCTCCCGGCCTATATCTCTCCTCATTCCGCTGCATGGCGGCGAGTGTGGTGGCGAATGTCACGCTGTATAGCGGCCCCTACCCTTATGTAGACGGGCTCATCATGCAGGTGACCACGCGCATCGATAGCATCGAGGTTAAGCACTTCCCGCGTATTGAAGGACGCTCTAACTACACGCTGCGCCGATTGGTATTGCTCTGGCTCAATCTCGCCACCTCGTTTTCACTCGCTCCGCTGCGCCTTGCCATTCTGGCCGGGCTTATCATGGCAATGCTGGGCGCGGCAGGAGCGGTTGCAACGATCGCGGAGGCACTCTATTCCGACCGAGTGCCATCCGGCTGGGCTTCCACCATGACAGCGATCCTATTGGTGGGTGGTGTGCAGTCTATGGTGCTTGGTGTCCTCGGCGAATATGTTGGCCGCACCTTCCTCTCCGCCAACGGCAAGCCGCAAGGCAGCGTGCGGGCGGTGGAGCGTAGCGTTGGCCCGGCGATAGTCGCCGCGATGGAGCATGCCGCGTGAATTTATCTTGGATGATCCTGTTCGCAGCGATCGCGGTCAGTATGTGCGGCCAGGTTCTTCTGAAATCTGGTTCCCGCGCAGCCACAATTTTTGACCAACTCTTTGCGTGGCACACCATAATCGGTCTATCGCTTTATGGCTGTGCCGCAATGCTCTATATATTTGCCTTGCGTAAAATACCGCTCTCCGTGGCGATGCCCGCCACTGCCATTTCCTACATCGTGGCTGCCTTGGTTGGGCATTACAGCTTCGGTGAGCCTTTGGGGCCGCAACATATCGGCGGTATGGCTCTGATCATCTCCGGCGTGTTGGTTCTGGCCTTCGCGTGATGCGAATCCGAAATCTGCGTTAAGATCTTGGCTCTCGCGATAGGGAAAAGGCGATGAATACGGCTTTCATCATTCGGCTCGCGCGACTTGCATGTGTCGTAAGCTTAGTACTGGCGGCGAGTAACGTTCAGGCCCAATCCATTAGCAGCGAGCCGCTGCCTCCGCCGACTGGCCTGCCAAACATTTCGTCGACTGCATCAGGAGGTATTAACGCACCCCCCAGTCCGCGTGCCACACCGCTTGCGCTGCCAGCGATCGACAGGCCCGTTATGCCGGTTGCACCGCGCATTCCTAACACTGAGTCGCCCCGTGAGCCTGTGGCTGTCTCCGGCTCAATGCTTGGACATTCCGTGCCGGGCGTTCCGGATGTCGCGCCGCCAGGAGCGCCCAACAAGCCGATCACTCACCACACCTCCGCGGCAGCCGCGGCATTGGCGAAAGCCAAGCCACCCAAAATTAATGCAATCCGTTCTACAAAACCCAAGCCCTCAATAAAAAACACGTCACAGAAAATGAATGGCGCACATCCTACTGAAAGTAGCAGCAATTAATTCAAAAAAAACACGTGCTAATCACCAAATTATATGTAGGCGCCATTATAATTTTATTTTCTCGGACTTCGAATTATTTACCGACAATACTCATTGCGGAAATCACTACAGGCCGATTGCAGCCCTTCCAATATCGGGAGTTGAACACGCATTCGTGTCAGTGCACCCTAAATCGATATCTGCAGTTTCGGCTCTGCAGGCGGCGCTAATTAGACACCAATATTTTCAATATCATGCCGGTGACCACTATTGCCGTCCACGCTAGGCCCGCCAAAACAACCAGCAACCACACGGATATCGCCCATCGTCGCTCATCCGCTGCAACTCTTTGCAGGTTCAACCGCCTAGCAAAAAATTGTGAAACCTGTTCGGCAACCATTTTGTTGTCCTCAATCAGCAAGACGCTCCCTGATGAATAATCTTCTCTTAAATCCTGGTGAACCGCCACGCCGATTTCATGATTCGTAACAAAATTAAAATGACGTCCGCCCCCAACGTTGGATCAGGCAGGAAGCCAACTACCTGCCTGATCCGCGCCGGTTAAAGCGTCGTCAACACAGCTTCAGCGCGGCTGACGTCGAACCCGCCAGGAGCCTCAATGAACAGGCTCGTCACGGTGCCGTTATCGACTACCATCGCAAATCGCTGGCAACGCACTCCCAGTCCCCGAGCCGTGAGGTCAAGCTCCAAACCAAGAGCTTTGGTAAAAAGGCCCGATCCGTCAGCGAGCATCACAATTTTCTCGTCCACATTCTGATCGCGCGCCCACGCGCCCATCACGAATGCATCATTGACAGATAGGCACACAATCTTGTTCACGCCTTTTTCTATGAAGGCGTCGTTCATTTGGATGAAACCAGGCAAATGCTTGGCGCTACAGGTTGGCGTAAATGCGCCAGGGACGCCGAACATAACAACTTTATGGCCGTTAAACAGCTCATCCGTCGAAATCTCACGCGGCCCCTCGCCGGTCGCCATCATCAGCTTGGTTGACGGAATTGCGGCACCAACCTCAATGGTCTGGGTCATGAATACGTTTCCTTGCACCTTGAGGGCAGCCCCCCGCCCACTTTCGCCGTAATTCCTAGCGTGATGACGCTTGCCTGTCACGCTGCAGCTGCCAACATAGCCCTATGCCAAGAAAGTTCACCATCCCAGAAACCCAATCCTGCCTCACCGGACAGGTATTGATCGCTATGCCGACGTTGGACGATCCGGACTTCGACCATAGCGTGGTATATCTCTGTTCGCACAATCAGAGTGGGGCTATGGGGTTTAT
>CAIZGT010000449.1 GCA_903932545.1 uncultured Rhodospirillales bacterium | reverse complement strand
GCCGGCCGCTCGGCGCACCAGCGCTTTCAGCCACGCAGAGTGTCTCGCAGGGCTTTGCCGCGGTGGTGGCGCATTTGGCAGGGGTGATGGTGCATTACGCCCCCCTTGCAACCGGCGGGCACGGCCCCGAGCCTGTGCATCAGATGCGCGTTGCACTGCGTCGATTGCGCTCAGCAATCTCGCTGTTCCGCCGCGCCACCGCCTGCGCCGCGTTGGACGAGGCCAATATCGGCCTCAAGCAACTCGGCAAGGTGCTTGGCCCGCCGCGTGATTGGGATGTGTTCACCCAAGGCATTGGCACCAAAATTGGGGCCACATTTGCCGATGACGCCGCAGTGCAGGACTTACTGCGTGCCGCGGAGCGCAAGCGGGTGGCAGGCTATGCCAGTCTTGCCCAATTCCTCCTCAGCCCAGCATGGCGCAAACTTGGCATCACGCTCGCCGCACTGGCCATAGAACGCCCCTGGGAGAGCACAGCACTTCCCGATGACGAATTCGGCGCACAGCAAATGATGTGGCAAACCACCGAATTGCCGAATTTCGCCGCCCGCATGCTGCAACGCCGCTACCGCGCCTTGCTGGCACCGGGCGCAGATTTGTCGCCACTTCCCATCGCCGAATTGCACAATGTGCGCTTGGCCGGAAAACGGCTGCGCTATGCCGCCGAGTTTTTTGCACCTTTGTTCCCAGGCCGCACCACACGACGCTTCTTGCGGCGGATGGCGGTGCTGCAGGAACGGCTAGGCCAGTTGAATGACACCGCTGTTGCCGCGGAATTGATGGCGCAACTTGCAGCACGCAGTGCCGCCCGTAATGGGGCCATTGGGGTGGTGCGCGGCTTCGTCGCAGCCTCGGGAAATACTGGTCGAACCGGGATTGAACGCAGTTGGAAGCGATTGCTGCGACAAGATTGCTTTTGGCCTTAGGCATCAATTTTTCGTCACTCACGCGCCACTCAGCCGTTGCGCTTGGTGTTCGTTCACGCTAGGCGTCTGCGATAGTTTCCTCATGGAGGAATGCTTGAGCATCCGCCCGCCGCGCCGCATTTTTCGGTCTCAATCCAGCGCCTCGCGCGGCTCCGGCCGGTTCGGCGAAACGGTCATCGCTGGCCTGACCGGCCTGCTGATCGGCGCCAGCTTGATGCTGTTCGCAGCCCCTTCCGAACTTTTTGGCCATTCAAAACCACCCTTTGGCACCCTCTCAGCCGAGCCGGCGCAGCTTGCGATTGTTGATGGCCAAACATTGTGGCTCAACGGTTCGCTGGTGCATTTGCAAGGCGTTGAAGCGCCCCCGCGTGGGCGGATGTGCCGCAAAAGCGACACCAGCCTTTATGATTGCGGTGCCGCCGCTGTCGCTGAACTGGCAGAGCTTGCCCACGGTCGCAACGTATCGTGTCGGGTTGATGGTCGCGATGCAAACGGCTTCGCGCTGGGCTGGTGCAAGGCTGGCGATACCGACCTCGCACGCGGCATGATCGCGTCCGGTTGGGCACGCGCGACGGATGAGGCAAGCGTTTTGCGCAATGATGAAAGCCGCGCCCGTTCCCAAGGATTGGGCATCTGGGCTGGCCAAAGCAGCCTCTGAGTTACATCAAACCTGCCGCACAGCCCCACATTTGGCGGCTCGTTTCGCAGTATGACGCGTAAAGCTGACAGTTGCTGCAACCGCGAAGGTTGCGCCAAGCTGACACAAATCGTAATTTTCCGTGCGCGAGCCATCCCCCCCGGCCGCAAGCATCACGCTGGCAACGAAGCTGGCAAATGAAGGAACATCGCATGACCGGTCAGGCAGCGCCTCGTACCGTCACCATCACCCTTGATGG
>CAIZGT010000448.1 GCA_903932545.1 uncultured Rhodospirillales bacterium | reverse complement strand
CGCCGTCCGCACCGAGCGAACCACCGATCAGCGAGGCCTTGCGGATTGACATGATCCGCTTGGAGCTTGGTTACGCGCTATTGGTGCTGGCAGGCGGTGATGCTCCACGGCTGACCGAGCAGATCAAACAAATTCGCCGTGCGCTGGCTGGAGAGATGGGTTTCGTCATCCCACCTGTACGGATTCAAGACAACATGCAGCTCGGCTCAGACGCGTATTGCGTGAGAATTAAGGAAATCGAGGCCGGACGCGGCGAGTTGCGGCCCAATTTGTTCCTGGTGATGGACCAAAAAGGCGGCGTGCCAGACCTCGCAGGGGAGGCAACGCAGGAGCCCGCGTTTGGCTTGCCGGCCTTGTGGATAGATCCCGGACTGCGGGACGAGGCGGTGTTTCGTGGCTGCACTGTGGTGGACCCCTCCAGCGTACTCGCCACCCATCTCACTGAGTTGATCAAGCAGAATATGCCAGAATTGCTTAGCTTTGCCGAAACCCAGAAGCTGCTGGATGATCTACCACGCGAGCAGCAGAAGCTTGTTACAGAGCTGATCCCGCAGCAAATATCTGTGGGTGGTGTTCAACGCGTCTTGCAATTGCTGCTCACCGAACGCGTCTCGATCCGCGATCTTACCACGATCCTAGAAGGCATCCAAGAAGCATGCGCCGGCCAAATCCGCGCGATGACAGCCATCGTCAGCCATGTGCGCACCCGCCTGTCGCGCCAGATCAGCGAAACGCACACGGGCGCGGGCGGCTATATTCCGCTGATCACGCTGTCACCAGAATGGGAGGCAGCGTTTGCCGAGGCACTGACCGGGCCCGCAGATGATCGCCAATTGGCTATGCCCCCCTCGCAACTCACGGAGTTCATGCAGCGCCTGAAATTGGTATTCGACTCCGCGGCACAGGCAGGTGAGGCGCCTGTTCTGCTCACGGGCAGTCATATCCGTTTCCACGTCCGCGCTATTGTTGAGCGCGTGCGACCACTCACCCCTGTGCTGGCGCAAACTGAAATATCTGCGCGCGCGCGTATCCGCACGGTGGGAAGCCTATGAACGGTGGGGCTTTCAGATGCACCTGAAGCTTTATCGCGCGCCCTCCACCCGTGCTGCGATGGCATTGATCCGGGCCGAACTCGGTGATCAGGCATTCATCTTGTCCACCCGCAAGGTGGCCGAGGGCGTGGAGATCACCACCGCATGGGAGCCGCAAAATGCTCAGGGCGTTGTCTCACCAGATCCCATAAGCCAGCGCTGCCTGCAATTTCATGGCGCGCCGCAGGCGTTAGCAGATGAATTGGCACGCGGGCCGCTGCCGCATTCACTGGCCAATTCGCTGCGTTTTACCGATCTGGGGCTCGAGAGTGGCGCGCGCCCGATGATGTTCGCGGGGCCGCCTGGGGCCGGCAAAACCCTTACGGTAGCGCGCCTTGCCACGCGGTTGGTGATGGCAGGCGCGCAGCCCCTGGTGATCACGGCCGATGGAAGACGCGCCGGTGCCGCCGAGCAACTCGCAGCCTTCACCCGCCTGCTGGGACTGGATCTGGTGGTGGCCAGCCATCCGATGACCCTCGCCCGCGCGCTCGCGCGTCGCGTCGGTGGCGCGCCAGTGCTGATTGATCTACCGGGAACTTCGCCGTTTGACCCCGCCCAACATGATGAAATGGCCGCCCTCGCCGCAACCGCGCAAGCGCGGATTGCATTGGTTCTACCCAGCGGGATGGATGTTGCAGAAGCAGCAGACATTGCCCAAGGGTTTAGCGTGCTGGGCGCGGAATATCTGATCGCAACCAGGCTGGATGTCGCCCGTCGTCTCGGCGGTGTGCTTGCGGCGGCCGCCACTGGGCTTGGTTTGGCCGAAGCTGGAATTGGCCCAGGTGCCGCCGATGGGTTGGTGAAAATGACCCCCGAATTCCTGTCGGACCGCCTGTTGCAGGCGCCGCAACGTGCAGAGCGTTCCCAATGAAACAGCCCCCCAGCACCATTGCCGTCGCCTCGGGCAAAGGAGGCGTGGGCAAAACATGGTTCGCCATCAGCCTTGCCCACGCTTTGGCACAAACCGGCGCACGCGTGCTGCTCTTTGATGCCGATCTTGGATTGGCCAATGTCGACATTCAGCTTGGCCTGATGCCCGCGCGGGATTTGGGCGGGATTCTGGCAGGCAAATGTGACCTGCTGTCGGCCTGTGAAAGGCATTCTGGCGGGTTCAGCATACTTGCCGGCCGTTCGGGCTCCGGAGACCTGGCCACGCTAGGTCCGTCAGGCTGGGCCAGTGTTTTGCGCGTGTTGGCCGACGCAGGACGGCATTTTGATCGAATTGTGATCGATCTTGGAGCAGGGATCGATCCGTTTGTGCGGCAAGTCTCTGCTGCAGTGGACCAACTGCTGGTGGTCGTCACTGAAGAGCCTACCAGTCTGACGGATGCCTATGCGGTTCTAAAGCTGCACCATCAGGAAAGAGCAGTGAGCCATCAGATCGCCGGGATTGTGATCAACCAGGCCAGAAGCCGCCTGGCGGGGGAGCGTATTTATGCCACGCTATCTCGCGCCTGCACTCAGTTCCTACGTGAGACCCCGCCACTTGCGGGCGTTATCCGGCGCGATGACAAAGTGCGTGACGCGATCCGTCGCCAGTGCTTGCTGGCAATTCGCCACCCGAATACACAAGCGGTTGACGATGTTGCAGCCATTGCCGAGGTCATCGTACGCGGTCTGCCATCCACCGCCTAAACTCCCGCCTCACCGCTTGGCGCTTGGAAGTGCAGCGGATCAGTGCCAATAGAGTGACGGCTACGCAGCCTGAATTTCCTGCACGGGGATGGCCATGCTCAGCTTTTTGCATCTTCCGGCTGATTTGCCGTGGTGGACAACGCTTGCGATTGTAGTACCAGCCGCGGTTTACGGCTTATTGCTGCTTGCAATGCCGTTCAGTGTGTTTGGCCTAAAATCGCGCTTGGATCAGATCGAAGAACAGCTCGGCGACATCCAAATTGAACTGCGCGCCCTTGGCGGTCGGCTGCCGAGCGCCCCTCCACCAAGCCTGCCGCGCCGGATGCAGCCAACTGAGGACCCGGTGCGGGCAAGGGTCGCTCATCCGGAGCCGCCACGCCGCGCCGAACCGCGGCTCGACTGGCCGCGCTGAGACGCGCAATGTTGCTATGGATATTATGTGCGGGGAGAAGCTGCGATGCGTGTGAGCGTGATGCAATTGTGCCCAGGGGCGAACAAGGACGCGAACATCGCGCAGGCCACCACATGGATGGATGCGGCCGCTGCGGAGCGTCCGAATTTTGTCAGCTTGCCGGAAATGTGGTCCTGCCTCGGAGGTGATCGCACCACCAAATTTGATCAAGCTGAGGCACTGCCGGGCTTTGGTTCCGGTGCTACCGGTGGCCCAGCTTATGAGTTTTTGCGCAGATCGGCCGTTTGTCTCGGCTGCGTGGTACATGGCGGCTCAATCGGCGAACGCGGCGAAGGCGTTGATGCTGGTCGGTTGTTCAACACCTCGGTGGTGTTCGATGCGCAAGGGCATGAAATTGCCCGGTATCGTAAAATCCATCTCTTTGACATCACCACCCCCGACGGCACTGGCTATCGCGAGAGCTCGACCTACGGCGCTGGCGAGCAAATCGTCACGTTCGAGGCGGCGGGGCTCATTGTAGGCCTGAGCATCTGCTATGATGTGCGGTTCCCCGAACTGTTCCTCACGCTGCGCCGGCAGGGAGCGGAACTGATCTTCCTACCCGCCGCCTTCACCGTGCCAACTGGCGAGGCGCATTGGCATGCGCTGATCCGCGCCCGCGCCATTGAAACGCAAAGCTGGATAGCGGCGGCCGCGACAGTGGGCGATCATTTTGACGCAAAAGGCCAAGCGCGCGCCACCTTCGGCCATTCTATGATTTGTGACCCTTGGGGGCGAGTGGTTG
>CAIZGT010000447.1 GCA_903932545.1 uncultured Rhodospirillales bacterium | reverse complement strand
CATTTCGATCTTCAGCACGCCGTCACCCTCGCACGCCTCGCAGCGTCCGCCTTTGACGTTGAAGCTGAACCGGCCCGGCTTGTAGCCGCGCGCGCGGGCTTCGGGCAGTTCGGCGAACCAATCACGGATGGGGGCGAACAAATCGGTGTAGGTGGCGGGGTTGGAGCGTGGGGTACGGCCGATGGGGGATTGGTCGATGTCGATGATTTTGTCGAGCAGATCGAGGCCGTCGATGCGCTCATACGGGGAAGGAACTTGGCCGGAGCCCATCAGGCGGCGGGAGGCGGCTTTATAGAGCATGTCGATCACCAGCGAGGATTTGCCGCCACCAGAGACGCCGGTGATGCAGGTGAAGACGCCGAGCGGGAAATTCGCGGTGACGTTTTTGAGGTTGTTGCCGCGTGCGCCGATGATGCGTACCACGCGCTTGGGGTCGGTCTTGCGGCGAACGCTCGGCACGGAGATGCAGCGGCGGCCGGAGAGGTAATCGCCGGTGAGGCTGGCCGGGTTGGCGGCGACTTCTTCGGGCGTGCCTTGCGCCACCACGTAACCGCCGCCCACGCCTGCGAGCGGTCCCATGTCGATGAGGTGGTCGGCGGCGCGGATGGCGTCTTCATCATGTTCGACCACCAGCACGGTGTTGCCGAGTGCCTTGAGGCGGCGGAGTGTGCCGAGCAGGCGCTCGTTGTCGCGTTGGTGTAGGCCGATGGAGGGCTCGTCGAGCACATAGAGCACGCCGGTGAGGCCGGAGCCGATTTGGGAGGCGAGGCGGATGCGCTGACTTTCCCCGCCGGAGAGTGTGGCGGAGCCTCGGGCGAGGGTGAGGTAGTCCAACCCGACATCGTTGAGGAATTTCAGGCGGTCCAGAATCTCCCGCAAAATGCGCCGGGCGATTTCGGCGCGTTGCGGGGTGAGGGTGGGCTCGACGGTGGCGAACCAGTCTAGCGCCTTTTTGATTGAGAGATCGGAGGCTTCGGCGATGTGACAGCCCGCAATTTTCACCGCGAGAGCTTGCGGCTTGAGGCGCGCGCCGAGGCAGACATGACAAGGTTTTTCGGCCTGATAGCGGCTGAGTTCTTCGCGCACCCAGGCGGAGTCGGTCTCACGCATGCGGCGCGCAAGATTGTCGATCACCCCTTCAAACGGTTTTTCGACGGAGTATTCGCGCACGCCGTCTTTGTAGGTGAAATTCACCGGGGTGACACCTGTGCCGAACAAAATGGCGTTCCGTACGGCTTCCGGCAGATCGATCCACGGCGTGCGCGTGGTGACTTTGAAGTGCCGCGCGAGGGATTGCAGAGTTTGATCGTAATATGGCGATTGCGCGTTCACCCAAGGGGCGACGGCACCCTCGGCGAGCGGGCGGCGCTCATCGGGGACGACGAGATCGGGGTCGAAGAAGGCTTCAACGCCAAGACCGTCGCAAGCCGGGCAGGCGCCGTGCGGGGAATTGAAGCTGAACAAACGCGGCTCAATCTCGGCGATTGAGAAGCCGCTGACCGGGCAGGCAAAGCGGGAAGAGAACACCACACGCTCGCCGGTGTCGGCATTTTCGGTGAACACGATGCCATCGGCCAAGGCCAGCGCGGTTTCGAAACTGTCGGCCAGGCGGGGGCCGATGTCGGGGCCAACCACCACACGGTCCACCACGGCTTCGATGTCATGTTTGATTTTCCGGTTGAGTGCTGGGACTTCAGCGATCTCGTAAAGAGTGCCGTCCACCTTGACGCGGGTGAAGCCACGACGTTGCAGCTCGGCAAGTTCCTTCCGGTATTCGCCTTTGCGGTCGCGCACGACGGGAGCAAGCAGGAGAAGGCGGGTGCGTGGTTCCATCGCCATCACGCGGTCCACCATCTGGGAGACGGTTTGTGCCTCGATCGGCAGGCCGGTGGCGGGGGAGTAGGGCACCCCGACGCGCGCCCAGAGCAGGCGCATATAGTCGGCAATTTCGGTGACGGTGCCGACGGTGGAGCGGGGGTTTTTGGAGGTGGTTTTCTGCTCGATGGAGATCGCGGGCGAGAGGCCCTCGATACTGTCCACATCCGGCTTGCCCATCAGCTCCAGGAATTGCCGCGCATAGGCGGAGAGGCTTTCCACATAGCGACGCTGGCCTTCGGCATAGATGGTGTCGAAGGCGAGGGAGGATTTGCCGGAGCCAGACAGGCCAGTGATGACGGTGAGCTCGTCGCGTGGGATTTGCACATCGATGTTTTTCAGATTGTGCTCGCGCGCGCCGCGCACCGTGATGAAACCGGCCATAATGCTCTTTCGGGTAATCTTCTCAGGATAACTTCATATGGCGCTGCACGGTCGGGCGCGCTAGGTTTGTCCCTCGATTTGGTTGTGGGGCGGATGACATGGCGGGCGTGAACAAGGTGATTTTGCTGGGCCGACTCGGCCGCGACCCGGAAGCGCGCAGCATGCCGTCGGGCGGGAAAGTGGTGAGTTTCTCGGTTGCGACCTCCGAAACCTGGAACGATAAGGCGAGTGGCGAGCGCAAAGAGCGCACGCAATGGCACAAAGTGGTGATCTTTAACGAGGCGCTGGGTGGGATTGCTGAGCGGTTCCTGAAGAAGGGCTCGGAGGTCTATCTCGAAGGCGCACTTGAGTCGCGGAAGTTCACCGATAAAGACGGCGCTGAGCGGGAGACCACGGAAGTGGTGCTGCGTCAGTATCGTGGTGAGCTCACACTGGTTGGCGGGCGGGCAAGTGGTGACTCGGAGATGGGCGGCGGCGGCGGTGGATATGCCCCGCGCGAACGTGCTGCGGCTCCGGCTTCACGCGCACCAGCGCAGCGTGGCGGCGGCGGCGCGCCATCATGGGATAGCCCGAGCGGGCATGGCGATTTGGACGACGATATCCCATTCTAGGCCCGGTGGTGTTACGGCGTGACGATGATGATCACGCCGTTCTTGGTGCGCTCAGCACTGGCGTGGGTCAGCATGTCTTCCGGCAATGCCCAGCTTGAGCTGGCATTTGCGGCGCGCACCAAATCGCCCTGCCACGATGCAAGATTTGGCGCGAGCGGACCGCTGATTTCGGACCAATAGAGCACGGGGCATTGCGTCGGGCGCTCAATTTGATCGGCTGGCAGCGTGATAAAGCCGAATTCGGCCGCCAGAAACGCAAGCCCCGCAGTTTCGAACTCATTGGCCGGAAACGCGCCGGCATGCACATGTGTGGTGGGGCATTTGGCGATCTCCTGCGCCACTCTGCTCGCCCCCTGCCGCCAACCCTGATCACGCAGCGCGAGGTTGAATTCGGCACCACTATAGATGGCGGCAAAGCCGAGCAGCAGCGGCGTGAACCATTTGAAACGCTCCGCCACGCGCAGGCTGGCCAGCGCCAGAATGGCGATGGTGACCACGGTCATGAACGCGAAGTAGCGATCGACAATGAGCGGCACAATTTCGTTCGCTGCCAGCAACAGCAATGTTGCCAGCGTGATCGCAGCACCAAGGACGCGCTGCCAGAACCGGATGGCAGGTTGCGCGGTAAATCCTACCAGCCCGATCAGCCCAGCCGCGATCAGAACCCAGTTCTGCCCCAGCGCGCGCGGCAGAAATCCCAGCACGGCGCGCAGGGCTTCAATGAAGCTGCGCGGCTTGATCCATGCCGCGTGGTTCATCACCGCACTCTGCTCGAAATGCTGCAACCAGATGAAGGCGAGCAATGGGATCAGGCAGATGAGCGCCAAACCGCCCATTACCAGCGGGCGGCGCAGATTGCGCGCGCGGAGGTCGATCAGCAACAGCAGGGCGAGAAATATCCCGAAATACAGCGTGGTGACCTGATGCAAATTGACCAGAAACGGGATGGCCAGAATTTGCCAGCCATCCAGGCCGCGGCGCTGTTGCAAATGGTTGAGTGTTGCGGCACCGACGAAGATAAAGGCTGCGATGTATTGCAGAAAATAGGAGCGGTAAAAGGTAAAATCCTTGAAAAAATAATAGCTTGAGACTGCGCCCAGCGCGTAAATCAGCAGAAATTGGCGCTGCTCGGATGATGCCGGGCGAAACCGCTGGCTCCACCAGAACGCCGCCGCCAACAATGGCCAAACATTGATCATCCGCCGCGCCCACAGCGTGACGCCTGCGCCATCACGCCACAGCCGCGCCAAGGCGTAGAACAAAGGCGGGTTGGTTTCGGTGGGCCAGAGATGACGCCAAGCCTCTCCCCATGAGACGCTTGGCTCGGCGAAATAGAATGTTGCGAAATCGTCAAACGACGGGCCGCGATAATCGGCTGAGATCAGCAACAAAGCGAAATCACCCAACGCGAATAAGAGTGCCGCGTTCCAGACTGAGATTGGCGTCATAAAAAACCCAAAGCAAAAAGGCGCATAGCGACGCTGACGAGGAGACCGCCAAACTGGAATGGAGTGTAATTTGTTCAATCTTGGCGCGTAAACAGAGATATTGCGCGATCGCGCTGACATACCAGGCAGAATTGTTGGCCTAGCCTGCAATCGCGCGGGTGAATGGCTCAGAAGCGGGGGCTTGATTGGCGGCTGCCAGCATGAGATGGCGGAACAGTTCCGACCGGCGGAATGGCTTGAGGACGATGCCGACTGGCGAGACTGAGCGCATCCGGGCGATTGATTCCATGTCTCCCAAAGCGGTGAGGAACACGATTCGCGCCGCACAACGCGCCTGGATTGCTCGCGCCGTCTCGACCCCGTCACGACCGCCGCGCAGCTGCAAATCCATCAGCACCACATCGGGCTGATAGGATTCCACCAACTCCAACGCACGATCGGCTGTGGCGGCCGAGCCGACCAATTCATAGTTCAGCCGACGCACGATAGAGGCGATGGTCATAGCGACCAACTCCTGATCCTCCACAATCAACAGCCGCTTGCTGGTTCCGGGCATGCTTCCCGCTCCAAGGTGATGGTGCGGGAAGCCTGCGCCGGAAGGATTAACAAACGGTTCAGAACGCGGATTTTTGCAGTTTCTTTTCAACAATCGCCGCTAGCACGCCCGCGCCATAGGGAATGGCGGCGTCATTGAAATTGTATTTCGGGTTGTGCAGTGGCGCAGATTCCACGCCGTTTCCGACATTGATGAACGCGCCGGAGCAGGCTTCGAGCATGAAGGAGAAATCCTCCGAGCCCATCATCTGCGGCCCCATGCGCTCCACTTTCGCCTCACCGACCAGCGACGCCGCCGCATCGCCACACAATTCGGTGGCCGCTGGGTCATTCACCACCGGGGCGAACAGGAAGCGGAAATCAAGGCTCGCGGTGGCGCCGAAGCCTGCGGCGATGTTGGTGGCGAGATCGCGCAGACGGGCTTCGATGGTGTTGAGCGTCTCACGCTGGAACGCCCGCGCGGTGCCGCGCAGCACGGCGCTGTCGGGGATGACGTTGTAGGCAGCGCCGGAATTCATGGTGGTGATGCTGACCACCGCCTGTTCGCGCGGCGGCAGATTGCGTGAGACGATGCTTTGCGCGGCAGAGATGATGTGCGCTGCGACCAGAACCGGATCAACACTCACCTCTGGCCGCGCGCCGTGGCCGCCTTTGCCGGTGATGGCGATGTCGAAGAACGCGCCACCGGCCATCATCGCACCGGGGCGCATCATGAATTGATCCACCGGCAGGCCAGGGCGGTTGTGCAGGCCATAGACGGCATTGCAGGGGAAACGCTGGAACAGATCGTCGGCGATCATTGCCTCTGCGCCGCCGAGGCCTTCT
>CAIZGT010000446.1 GCA_903932545.1 uncultured Rhodospirillales bacterium | reverse complement strand
TGGTGCTCGGCCACCCAATAACGGTTGTAGCCCAGCGCCTCGCAATATTTGGCAAGGGCGAGTGATTCCTGGATCGCATGCGCCCCATCGCGCCCAGTGACGATGGTGGATTGATCAAGCACCGATAGCTTCATCGCAACGATCCTCAGAAACTCACATGACCAAACATGGCACGAAGCGCCAACCACACCAGCCCCCCGGCGAGAAAACCAACCAAGGTGCCGTTGATCCGCACATATTGCAGATCGGCGCCGATGCGCAATTCGAGCCGATCGACAATGGTCCGCGCGTCCCAACCCGTCACCACCTCGGCGATGAAGCTCTCGATCTGATGTTGCGATGCGGGCATCAGCGGCGCGATCACGCCCTGCACGGCGCGTTGCAGGCGGGCGCGGGCGGCGGGATCTTCGGTGAGCAAATGGCCGAAATTGGCCAGCGCGCCCTCAAAAATCGCGATCGTGCGTCCATTCGGGCGCGCCGCATCAGCCTCGATTGCCAAACGCAGGCGAGACCACACATCGCCAATCCAAACCTGGATGGTGTCGTGGGTGAGCACATTGCGCACCGCCGCACCGATTTCGGCCGCGCGTTGCGGCTCGGTTTCGATGCGGTTGATCTCGTGGCGCACCCACTCATCGAACGCGGCGCGCAAGTCGCTGCCTTGGGTTTCCATCTTCGACAACTCGCCATGGATCATCACCATCGCGCGCCGCGCGATTGTCGCGCCCACCGCCCAGCCAACCAAGCGCCCACCTTGTTCGCGCACCCGCTCCTCAATGGCGATGCGCAATGCGTCCTCACGCTCGGCGAGCAATTTGTTCAACTCAGTTAGAATGAAGCTGAACACTTCCTGATGTCGCCCGCCCTCCATCAGGCCGCGCAGCGCGCGCCCGACCACGCGCCCGGCGGCCTCGCCACCGAGCAGACGCGGGATGATCCGCCCGGCCACCCGCCGCGCCCGACCGTCCTCAATGGAGGCGAGCAAGCGCGGCATCAGCGCCGCCAGCCCCTCCGCCGCTGGGCGTGTGGCCTTCGGGTCGGTGAGGAAGTTGCGCAGAATGCTGGCCACATCCAGCCGCTCCAACCAGCGGCCAATTTCAACCTCGGTGAACACATGGTTGGCAACGAACCGCCCGAGTGCCGCCCCAAGCCGGGCTTTCTGGCGCGGAATAATCGCGGTGTGCGGAATAGGCAGGCCCAGCGGATGGCGGAACAGCGCCGTGACAGCGAACCAATCCGCAATGCCGCCCACGAAGCCTGCCTTGGCCGAAGCCTGCAACCACTCCGTCCAATCCGGTGGCAACGTGCCGGGCGGCATGGCATAGCTGCCGAGGGTGATCGCGGCCATCAGCAGCAACAGCGCGGTTGCCGCCACACGATGCCACATCAATCGTCGCCGCGCTGCCTGATCCTTGATGTTGGTCTCGGTGAGGGGCGCGCGCAGATCTGTCATGGCCGTGACGCTATCACGGAGAGAATTGCTCGCCAAACCGGCCAATGTTATAAAGTAACAATGCGTGACCATCTCTCCATCCATGCCGGTCTGTCCGCAAGGCTTGTGCTCAGCGCCGGATTGGTGGCGCTGATCTGGCTGGGCGTGTGGTGGGCGCTATGATTTTCCTCAACAATGTCTCATGCAGGCAAGGCCGCGTGTTGGCAGTGGAGAATGTCTCCGCCAGCTTTGGCCCTGGGCTTTCCGCCATCGCCGGGCCGAACGGGGCGGGCAAAACCACCATGTTGCGCGCGTTGGCCGGGCTGCATCCGGTGGCATCTGGCAGTATCACCGGCCTGCCCGCCGCGCATGAGATCGGGTTTCTGCCGCAGGCGAGTGAGGCGGATCGCCGCTTTCCCATCGCGTGCGATGATTTCGTGAAATTCGGTGCATGGGGCCGCGTGGGCGCATTCGCCGCCGCATCTGAGTCGGAACAGCAACGCGCCCAATCGGCTCTCAGCCGCATGGGGCTGGCCGATTTGGCGCGGCGTTCGGTGGCGCAGCTCTCTTCTGGCCAGTTCCAACGCCTGATGTTCGCCCGTCTGATTGTGCAAAATGCCAGCGTTATCCTGCTCGATGAACCCTTCACCGCGGTGGACGCCGCCACCGAAGCAGGCCTCATCGATCAGTTGATGGCGTGGCGCGATGAGGGGCGGATTGTGATCGCTGTGCTGCACGATCACGACCTTATCCGTGAACTATTCCCCACCACGCTGTTGCTCGGGCGCGAGGCGGCCCGGTTTGGGCCGACAAGTGAGGTTTTGGCGGCAAAATCGCGGCGCGGATTGCGATCCGCAGCGTGATGTATGACCTGCTGATATCCCCATTCAGCTTCCTTTTTCTCCGCCGCGCCCTGATCGGCTGCCTCGCGCTGAGCCTGATTGCGCCGCCACTCGGCGTGTTCCTCACCATCCGCCGCATGAGCCTGACCGCTGATGTTCTCCAGCACGGCATTCTTCCCGGTGTTGCCATCGGCGCGATGTTTGGTGGCTTGTCGATGTGGTGGATGGGGGCGGGCGGGCTGCTGGCCGGGCTGCTCGTGGCCCTTTTGGCTGGCGTGATCACCCGCGCCACCGATGGGCGCGAGGATAGCGGCTTTGCCGGCGTCTATCTGCTAGCCCTCGCCGCAGGTGTGGCCCTCGCCAGCCGTGAGCGTGGGATTGACCTCACCCATTTGTTGTTCGGCTCGGTGCTGGCGGTGGATGATGCGGCGCTGATCCTGATGGCTGCGATCGCCTCAATCGGCCTGTTCGGTCTCGCTGTGATCTGGCGCGGGCTGGTGCTGGAGAGCCTGGACCCGTTGTTGCTGCAAGCCCAAGGCGGCGGCGGCATGCGGTTTCATGCAGGCTTTATGGTGCTGGTGGTGCTCGCCGTGGTGGGCGGGTTTGCCGCGTTGGGCACGCTGATGTCGGTGGGGCTGATGATGCTTCCCGCAATTGCGGCACGGCACTGGTCGCGCTTCCTCTCCGGCCAAATTCTGGCGTCGGTGGTGGCGGCTGTGCTGTCCTCCGGGCTCGGATTGCTGGTCTCGTTTCATGCCAACATCCCGGCCGGCCCGGCAATTTTGCTGGTGGCAGGCGGCATTTGGCTGGCGAGCCTCGCCATCGGCCCGGAATCCAGCTTGCGATCACGTGCCTTAATTGCAGCCCATGATTGACGCGATGCCGCCATCATCGCCACACATCCTGCACGCATAGTCAGGCTTGGGGATGAAGTGATGCAGTGGGATCGGGCGAAGGTTTTGGTCACCGGCGGGGCTGGGTTCCTCGGCGCCAATCTGTGTCATGAATTGGC
>CAIZGT010000445.1 GCA_903932545.1 uncultured Rhodospirillales bacterium | reverse complement strand
GGTTTCCAGATAGCCCTCAGCGGTTAGTCGCTCATACGCAAGCACGGCGGTGGTGCGCGAGATGTTGAATTGCTCTGCCAGCATGCGGGTGGATGGCATACGTGCGCCGGAGGCAAATCGACGCGACAGGATAAGGCTGCGCAACTGTTCGAAGATCTGCTGTTGCAGGTGCTGGTCGCGCTCAAGATTGAGAGGAGTCAGCATGATGACTGCTCCAAGCATGATGAAATGAACGTTCTATAGCACCGTTGCCGTTCAGTAATTTTGAGAGCGAGAATCCGAAACATCGGCCCCATCCAGCTTATTCACTGCCAAGCAGTGCAATACTGGAGTGTTCATTGCGGATTTTTCAGAATCGAACCTTGATTTCGATCAATGCCCTAAAACGGAAAAACCCGACCTATCAGCGGTGAAGGGCACACATCATCAAATGCGTGTTCTGCTACAGACTGAAAATACGAGACCCTATTCAACTCCCGGATGGATTCGGCATGGACCTGTTTCGCAATTTCTGTCGCGAGTCGCTCGACACTATTCGCGCCCAAGGCCGCTACCGTCAGTTCACACCGCTGCAAAAGCAGGCTGACCGCTTCCCGCATTATATAGGGACGGATGGACGGGAGATTCTGGTCTGGTCTGCCAATGATTACTTGGCCATGGGCGGGCATCAGGCGGTGGTTGAGGCCGCATGCGACGCGCTTCGCGCGATGGGCGCCGGGGCCGGTGGCACGCGCAACATCAGCGGCACCAGCCCAGCACATGATGCGCTGGAGGCAGAGTTGGCGGATTTGCATGGCAAAGACGCCGCATTGCTGTTCACCTCGGGGTTCGTCTCCAACCAAGCGGCAATCGGGGCCATTCTTGCCAGTCGCCCGATGGGTGCTGAGCATCGCTGGCAAGTGTTCTCCGATGAGAAGAACCACGCCTCGATGATCGCTGGCATTAAAAGCGTGCCTGCCGATGTGCAGGTGTTCGCGCATAACGACATGGTTGATCTGGAGGCCCGACTGCGCGTGGCTGATCCGCTCGCACCGAAGCTGATCGCCTTTGAGAGTGTGTATTCGATGGACGCCGATATCGCGCCGCTCGCGGCGATCTGCGACCTCGCCGAACGCTATGGTGCGATGACCTATCTTGATGAGGTGCACGCCGTGGGGATGTATGGCCCCACTGCGGGCGGTGTGTCTGAACGTGACGGCGTGGCGGACCGGATCGACATCATCGAAGGCACGCTTGCCAAAGCATTCGGCTGTCATGGCGGCTATATCACCGGGGCGGCTGAGGTGGTGGACTATATCCGCTCAGTCGCACCGGGCTTTATCTTCACCACGTCCCTGCCGCCGAGCACCGCCGCGGCGGCCTTGGCCAGCGTGCGCCATGTGCGCGCAGACCATGTGCGCCGCGCCAAGCTGTTCGAGCGCGCTCAAACCCTCAAGGCGCGATTTGACGCCGCCGGCCTGCCGCGGATCGCCTCGGAAAGCCATATCGTGCCGCTGCATATCGGTGAGGCGAGCCTATGCAAGGCCGTCAGCAAGCGGTTGCTGGAAGAGTTCGGCATTTATGCCACGCCGATCAACTACCCCACTGTGCCACGCGGACAGGAACGGCTGCGCTTCACACCAACGCCGCTTCACACCGATGCGATGATGGATCAACTGGTGGATGCGTTGAAGCAAATCCTCGCAACATCTCAGCGTTTGGCGGCATAGACCATGATCAATGAACTCGGCCATTTCGCGCTGATCCTCGCACTCTGCGTGGCACTGGTGCAGTCTGTGGTGCCCCTGATGGGGGCAGCGCGCGGCCATGCAGGCTGGATGGAGGTTGGGCGCAGCGCCGCCATTGTGGGGTTCGCGCTCATCGCCGTGGCAATGGCCGCGTTGATCCATGCCTACGTGGTCTCGGACTTCACGGTGATTAACGTGATCCAGAACAGTCACACGGACAAACCGCTATTCTACAAAATCAGCGGTGTGTGGGGGAACCACGAGGGCTCGATGCTGCTCTGGGTGTTCATGCTCGGGCTTTGCTCGGCGTTGGTTGCGGTGTTCTCCAACAATCTGCCGCCCGATCTGCGTGCGCGCGTGCTGGCGGTGCAGGGCATGATTGCGGTGGGGTTTCTGGGTTTTATCCTGCTGACCTCCAACCCGTTCCTGCGCACGTGGCCCGCTGCTGAAAACGGCCAGGGCTTGAACCCGGTGTTGCAAGACCCCGGCCTCGCCTTCCATCC
>CAIZGT010000444.1 GCA_903932545.1 uncultured Rhodospirillales bacterium | reverse complement strand
CGGACTGCACGAGAGGCCCGTTCAGAAGATAGTTAAGGAATGCCGGCTCTACCTTGGTTCGATCGGGCCGAATGAGCAATGTTCTTTGCCCAAGGCACGGGCGCAGCCCCTCAGGGATAATGGCAACATTACCAACTGGCGCCTCGCGGGATTGGTATTGTGTTGAGCCGTAATGGCGCTGGGCCAAGCATCACCGCAGGCAGACGCGGATCATCGGTGGGCATTGAGGCGGGCACGCGCTCGATGCCATAAAGCACGCGCATCACCGCGCGTTAAACTCGGGATGCCAGCGCAGCAGGCGCTGGCGCAGCGCCGACATGCCATAGACCGCCACCAACCCCACCGCTGAGGTTTCGATAATGCCGGCAAACACGCCGGGAGAATCGGCATAATTCCCGGCTGCCAGCATCGCACCGCCCAAGCCTGCCCCACCCATCAGCATCTCCGCCGCCACGGCGGTGATCAGCGAGACCGGCAAGGCGATTTGCATGCCTGTGAGGCATTGCGGCATGGCGGCGGGCAAGATCACTTCGCGAAACACCTCGCGCTTGCCCGCTCCGAGCGCACGGGCGGACCAGAGCATAAATTTGTCCACACCGCGCGTGCCAGCCTCGGCGGCGGCGATCACGGCGAAGATCGCGGCGAAACAGACCATGATGATTTTCGAGGCGTCATACACCCCGAACCACAGCATAAACACCGGCAAAAACGCGATTTTCGGCATTGGGAAGCCCACCGAAATCAGCGGCTCGGCAATCCAGCGTGCCACGCGGTCGGAAGCGATCAAAATCCCCACCGGCACGCCGATCACGCAAGCGAGGGCGAAACCGACCAATGCGCGGTAGAGCGTGAGTGAGGCATTGAGGGCGAATTGGCCGCTCGCGATATCGCCCCACACTTTGCCCGCAACCACATGCAGCGCGGGCAGCAGGAATGGCTTCACCAACCCAGCCAGCGCGACCGCCTCCCAGACGGCAAGCAACGCCAGCACCGGCGAAATCCGGCCGAGAAAGCGGATTATGGTCGCCATTTCAGCAACCGATCTGACAGCATGAGGAAGGCGCGGTCGGCGAAGAAGCCCATCGCGGTTACCACCAAGATGGTGGCAAACATCTCGGGATAGCTGCCCTGGTCACCGAAATTGCCGATCAGGTAGCCCAAGCCGTTGGTGGCGATAACCAACTCGGAGGAGACCATTAGCAGGAACATGAAGGCCAACGCGGTGCGCAGGCCGGTGAGCAATTGCGGCAAGGCGGCGGGAAACATCACCTCTGCCACCACCTGCAGCGGTGACGCGCCGAGGCTGCGGGCAGACCAGCCGAGCAGCTTATCCACCCCGCGCAGGCCGTTATAGCTCGCCAAAATCACCGGCTGCAGGCAGCCGAGAAACACCAGGAAGGTTTTGGATTTGTCACCCAAGCCGAACCAGACCAGCACCAGCGGGATGAGAGCGGATTTCGGCAGCGGATAGAAGATCTGCACAATCGGGTCGATCCCGCGATGCACCCAAGGCACCAGCGCCATCCCTGCGCCCACCACCACGCCGACCATCAACGCCAAGCCAAGCCCAATCGCCGCCCGGCTGAGCGAGGCGGTGGCGTTGCTGAGCAGATCGCCACTCAGGCGCAATTCATTCAGCGCGCTCAGCACGCTGGTGAGCCGGGGCAACATCTGTTCGGACACGATGCCAGAGCGGGCAAGGCCTTCCCACACGAGGCCAAGGAGCAGGAGCGGCGCGTAGCGGAACGCGATGCGGATCAATGTGCTGCCAGCCCTTTGGCGCGCGCCTCGTCCACCTCGTGGCGCACCATTTCCCACACTTGTTCAACCATGTCGTTGAACGCTGGGCTTTTGTGGATGGCCGGGTCATCGGAGCGGTTGAATTCGGCTTGCACCAATTGCTTGATGCGGCCAGGGCGGGCGGACATCACCGAGATCGTATCCGCCAGAAACACCGCCTCGGCCACGTCATGCGTGACGAACACCACGGTTTTGTTTGGTGCGCTTCCAAATCGCCAGCAATTCCTCCTGCATGATGCGTCGGGTTTGGGCATCCAATGCGCCAAAGGGTTCGTCCATCAGCAGAATATCGGGGTCAATCGCCAGCGTGCGCGCAATGGCCGCGCGCTGTTGCATGCCGCCGGAGAGTTGCGAGGGGTAGCTGTGCTCGAAGCCGGACAGATGCACCAAATCGATGAAATGCTTGGCCTGCGCCTCGGCCTCACTGCCCTTGATGCCCTTCTTTTCCAGGCCGTAGCGGACGTTTTCGATGACGGTTTTCCAGGGAAACAGCGCGAAATTCTGGAACACGATGCCACGATCCGGCCCCGGCTCACTCACCAGTCCGCGCGGCGTGCGAACCTCTGCGGCAATGTTGCGGGTCTAGTGGCGTACAACGGCGCAACGCACCACGACGATGTTGGCTACGGAATCGGGAACTTGAGGCGAGGGAACCCGACAACGATTAAGCGGTTGATCTCTGGCACTACGTACGCGACGTCACACAGATGCTATGACACTTTGGGAAACGTTATCGCTGAAACGGACCCGAAT
>CAIZGT010000443.1 GCA_903932545.1 uncultured Rhodospirillales bacterium | reverse complement strand
GATCTGGTTGATTATCGCAAGTCCCTGCAATCCGGTTGGCTCGATGCTGCATCCCGACGAGTTGCGCGCGGTTACGGCGTGGTGCGAAGCCAATGGCGTGCGGGTGATCAGCGATGAGATTTATCACGGCCTGCAATACGACCAACCGCTTGCGACGGCTGCGAATATCCCCGGTGCCGTCGTTATCAACAGCTTCTCGAAATACTTCTCGATGACCGGCTGGCGCGTGGGCTGGATGGTGTTGCCGGAGGATCTGGTGCGCCCGGTGGAGCGTCTGGCGCAGAATCTGTTCATCTCCGCTCCGCATATCTCGCAGATCGCGGCAGAGGCGGCGTTTGAATGCACCGATGAACTTGAAGCCAACGTCGCCCGATATCGCCGATCACGCGATATGCTGCTCGCCGAATTGCCCAAGGCAGGGTTTGACCGGTTGAGCCCGGCAGAAGGCGCGTTCTATATCTGGGCTGATGTCTCGGATCGCACGCAAGATAGTATGGCGTTCGGTGCACGCATGTTGGAAGACGTGGGCGTTGCGGTGGCCCCCGGCGTGGATTTTGATCGCACGCGGGGGCAGCAGTTCATTCGTATGAGTTACTGCGCGCCGGAAGCCGATATTGCCGAAGCGATCAAGCGGCTCAAAGCGTGGCGCTGATCATCGGCCGCCTTAATCAGCGGCCCGCCTTAGTCAGCGGCCGGGGCTGATCATCGCCAGCAATTCCCGCCGCGTGGTTTCGTTGTCACGAAATGCGCCGAGCATGCGGCTGGTGACCATCGACACGCCGGATTTGTGAACGCCGCGTGTGCTCATGCATTGATGCTCAGCTTCAATCACCACGGCGACGCCTTTCGGTTCCAACACCTCGTTGATTGTGTTGGCAATCTGCGCCGTCAGCTTTTCCTGGATTTGCAACCGCTTGCCGTAAGCCTCCACCACGCGGGCGAGCTTGCTGATTCCCACCACGCGGCGGTGTGGCAGATAGGCCACGTGCACCTTGCCGATAATCGGCACCATGTGGTGCTCGCAATAGCTTTCCAGACGGATATCGCGCAGCAGAACGATCTCGTCATAGCCTTCGACTTCTTCGAAGGTACGCTTGAGCAACTGCACCGGGTCGATAAAATACCCGGCGAAGAATTCTTCATACGAGCGCACCACCCGGCTTGGGGTGTCGAGCAAGCCTTCGCGCGTTGGGTTATCACCGGCCCATCGCAACAAAACGCGCACAGCGGCCTCGGCCTCTTCGCGGCTCGGGCGCGAATTGTTGATGATCGGCAGGGGCTTGGCGACGTTCACTATCGATATTCCAATTTGCCTTGGGTGCGCAGGCACCACAGCTTCGTTTCAGCTACCTAAATAGGGGCCGCTTGAAAACCGGCAACCCATCAAGCTCAGCAAAGCGTGTTAATGTACAACTCCGGCATGATACGGGCTGTCAAGGCTAAAGCTTGGAATCTCAATGTTGAACGCCTCACCGGTGGCTTGCACCACCATGTGATATTGCCCGGTCATAAAGCCCGATGGGGTCTCCAAAGGGGTACCAGAATTGTATTCATGGCTACCACCGGGCGGCAAAATTGGTTGCTGGCCCACCACGCCCTCACCATGGACATGATGAACACGGCCATTGCCGTCGATGATGCGCCATGTGCGTGCCAGCAATTGCACCGTCTCATCACCAAGGTTGTCGATGTGGATGAGATAGGCCCACACGTAGCGCCGTTCATCCGGCTGAGATTGGTCGGGCAGGAAGATGCTTCGCACCCGCACGCGAATGTTGCGCGTGGTCGCCGAATATTCGTCTTGCATCGTCATCCTCCTGCCCGGGTTGTAGCTTTACGCCACTTTAGACAGAGCTTGGGTGAGATCGTCGATCAAATCCTCCGCATCTTCGAGCCCCACCGACAAACGGATGGCGCCATCGCCAATGCCCAGCCGCGCACGTTCTTCCGCACCGATGCGGAAATGCGTGGTGGTGGCGGGGTGGGTGGCGAGGGATTTCGAATCGCCAAGGTTGTTGGAGATCACGATCAGCTTGAACGCATCCATCAGCGCAAACGCCGCCGCCTTGCCGCCCTTCATCTCAAAGGCCACCAAGGTGCCGCCACCGCTCATCTGCTGCAGCGCGAGCGCGTGCTGTGGATGATCGGCGCGCATGGGGTAACGGACCATCGATATTTCTGGGCGAGACGCGAGGAAGTCGGCGACTTTATGTGCCGATGCGGTCGAGGCATGCACGCGCAGTGATAGCGTCTCCAGCCCTTTCAGCAACACCCAGGCGTTGAACGGTGACATTGAGGGGCCGGTGTTGCGGATGAAGGGCATCAGCACTTCTTCCACCCATTTCTTGCGGCCGAGCACGGCACCACCCAGCACGCGACCTTGGCCGTCGATGTGCTTGGTGCAGGAATAGACCACGATATCCGCGCCCAGTTCGAGCGGCTTTTGCAGCAATGGCGTGGCAAACACGTTATCAACCACCACCAACGCGCCCGCCGCATGCGCCAATTCACAGACCGCTTTCACGTCCACGAGGTCGAGCATCGGGTTGGACGGGCTCTCCAGCAGCACCATCGTTGCAGGGGTTGCGAAGGCTGTGCGCCATTCGTCCAGATTGCCGCCATCGACAAACACCGTCTCGATGCCATAGCGCGGCAGGAGGGTGGAGACGATCCAGTGGCACGAGCCGAACAACGCGCGCGACGCCACCACGCGGTCGCCGGTTTTGAGCTGGCTCAGCATCGCTGCATGCACAGCGGCCATGCCGGTAGCGGTGGCCAAGCACGCCTCGGCACCTTCAAGCAACGCCAGACGCTGCTCGAACATCGCAACGGTCGGGTTGCCGAAGCGGGAATATTGGAAACGGGTGATCTCGCCCTTGAACGTCGCCTCCGCCTGCTCGG
>CAIZGT010000442.1 GCA_903932545.1 uncultured Rhodospirillales bacterium | reverse complement strand
TTGGGGGCATGGTGGGTGCAGCCGCCGGGGGAGATGATCCCGGAACAAGAGGCGGCGCGGCTGCATCAGGCGGTGCGGCGGCATCTGGCCCCCGAGCAGTCGCGCGCGGTGCTGCGAGAGGCGGGGCTGCGCACGGCGGATTATCTGCTGGCGGTGCGCATTCCGCGTCTGGTGCAGATTGTGCTGCGGGTATTGCCAGCCAGGCTTGCGGCGGCACTGCTGCTGCGTGCGATTGCGATGCATGCGTGGACGTTTGCCGGGTCGGGTGCGTTCTCGTTTACGCTTGGGCGGAGGGCTGAGATCATCATCCGCGCCAACCCGTTTCGACATGGCGAGTCCGCCTCGGCGCCGATCTGTGTGTGGCATCAGGCGGTGTTTGAGCGGCTGTTCACCAAGCTGGTGTCTCGACGCGCGCGGGTGCGCGAGACGGCGTGTTGTGCGGTGAGTGGGGATGAGTGTCGGTTTGAGGCAAGGTGGTAGGTTTGCGCGTTTGTCGTCAATACGAGATGGCACCCATCGAGCCGTATCAGCGGGTCGATGGGTTGCTTTGTTGCCAACGGGCGCCTCGCAATGGCCCTAAACTGGGCAATGACGATTGATTAGTAGGGCAGCCCCACGTAATTCTCTGCCACCGCCGTTGAAGCCGCCACGGAACTGGCGAGATAGTCTAGCTCTGCCAATTGGATGCGTTGATCAAATCCGGAATCGGCGGGGAAGTGGTGCAGCGTTTTGGTCATCCACCACGAGAATCGCTCGGCTTTCCAAATCCGGCGCAAGGCGCGGGCTGAGTAGTCGTTGATCCCGGCTTCGGATTTCTCGGCGTAGTATTCCACCAGCGCGTCGAACAAATAGCGGATGTCGGAGGCTGCGAGATTGAGGCCCTTTGCACCAGTTGGCGGCACAATATGCCCAGCGTCTCCGGCCAGGAACAGCCGCCCAAACCGCAACGGCTCGGCGACGAAGCTGCGCAGTGGGGCGATGCTTTTCTCGATTGAGGGGCCTTCCACCACGCCTGCCGCAATATCTTCCGGCAGGCGGGCGCGGAGTTCGGTGTAGAACCGGCTGTCTGACCAATCCTCAACCTTCTCATCGAGTGCGACCTGCACGTAATACCGGCTGCGCGTGAGGGAGCGCATCGAGCACAGTGCAAAGCCGCGTTCGTGGTTGGCGTAAACCAATTCGTGCGAGGCAGGCGGCACATCGGCCAGCACGCCAAGCCAGCCGAACGGATAGACGCGTTCGAATTCTTTGATGGCACCGACGGGCACAGATTTGCGGGATGGGCCGTGATAGCCGTCACAGCCTGCCACGAAATCGCATTCCAGTGTTTGCGCGACACCTTGATGGGTGAAGTGGATAACCGGGTTGGTGGTGTCAAAATCGTGGATTTCGACGTTTTCGGCTTCGTAGATTGTCTGCGCGTTGCTGGTGGCCCGCGCGTCCATCAGGTCTCGGGTGACTTCTGTTTGACCGTAAACGGTGACGGTTTTGCCATTGGTCAGGCCGGGCAGGTCGATGCGGTGGGAGCGGTTGGCGAAGCTGATTAGGAAGCCGTCATGCACCAGCCCTTCGCGATGCAGGCGATCTGCCACGCCCGCTTCTTCGAGCATACCCACCGTGCCCTGTTCGAGCACGCCAGCGCGGATGCGGCTGAGCACGTAATCGCCGGTGCGTTGTTCGAGGATGATGTTGTCAATGCCCGCGCGGGTGAGCAATTGGCCGAGCAGCAAGCCGGATGGACCAGCGCCGATGATGGCGACTTGAGTGCGCATGAAAGTCTCCCCTGTTGCTGACACACTGCGCGCAAGCAGGCTTGACCGGAATGCAGAGATCGCGCTCAGACT
>CAIZGT010000441.1 GCA_903932545.1 uncultured Rhodospirillales bacterium | reverse complement strand
GGCGGGATGGCGCACGACTTCAACAATCTGCTGTCAGTGATTTCGCTGAACCTCGAATATCTGCTGGGCCGCACGCATGAGCCTGATCGGGTTTATGAGCATGCGTCGCGCGCGCTTCAGGCGTCGCTACGCGGCGCGAACCTGATCTCGCAACTTCTGGCTTTTGCCCGCAGGCAGGCGCTCGCCCCGCAACGTATCAACGTCAATACTTGGATTCGCTCAATTGCCGAGTTGCTTGAGCACACGCTCGGCGAAGCTGTGCACATCGATTTGCGTCTCGGCGAGAACATCTGGCCAGTTGATACCGACGCCACGCGCCTTGAAACCGCAATCGCCAATCTCGCTACCAATGCGCGTGACGCAATGCCGCAGGGTGGCAAGCTTACAATCGTCACCCGCAACGTGGCAGTGACGCCAGCCGAGGCGCGCAGCCAGCCCGACGTCGTTGCAGGTGACTATGTGGTCATTGAGGTGGCCGATACCGGCAGCGGTATGTCGCAAGACGTGGTGAACCGAATTTTTGAGCCATTCTTTACCACCAAAAAAGAAGGCCACGGCACCGGGCTTGGCCTTTCGATGGTGTTCGGCTTCATCCGCCAATCGGGGGGGCACATCAAGGTGGACAGCACCCCAGGTGTCGGCACGGTGTTCCGTCTGCACCTGCCACGCAGAGAAGGGGAGGCCGTTGTGGAACCTGTGGCGCTCGCGCCATCGGCCGTGGTCGGTGGGCGCGAATGTATCCTGGTGGTGGAAGACAACGAGGCAGTGCGTATGATCACCACCGACCTGCTGTCGCAACTCGGCTACGACGTGATCGAAGCCACCCAGCCGCAAGAAGCACTCGAAGTACTGCATAGCAGCCGCCACGTTGATTTGATGTTCAGCGACGTGGTGATGCCCGGTGCGCTTGACGGTTTCGGCTTGGCCAAGGAAGCCCGCCGACTGCGGCCTGAACTGCGCCTTTTGCTCACCTCGGGGTTCTCGGAGTTTGCCGACCGGTCCAATATGGGCATTGAAGAGGTGCGCGTATTGGGCAAGCCATTCCGCCAAAGCGAGCTTGCGCATGCGCTGCGTGAGGTGTTGGATTCCGCGTTGGCGGTTTGATCGCCGACGAGAGGAGCAGCAATATGACGAGCAGTGCCATGCCCGATGAGATTTCTAAATTTGGGGCGTTAGCACATCGCTGGTGGGACCCACATGGCCCGATGGCACCGCTGCACGCGATGAACCCGCTACGCACTGCATGGGCGCAAACCCAATTTGCGGCGGGCGATGTTCGATCCACGCGTTTGCTTGATGTTGGCTGCGGTGCCGGTATCGCATCAGAGGCCATGGCGCGGTTAGGACATGATGTGTTGGGAATCGACGCCTCGGATGAAGGTATTGATGCCGCAGTGCTGCACGCACAGGACTCAATATTGAGCGTTAATTACCGGGTTGCGACCACCGAGACCTTGCTGCGAGAAGCTGAACGATTCCCGGCCATCACGGCGTTTGAGGTGATCGAGCACGTGGCTGATCCGGCGCAGTTTGTGGAGATGTTGGCCGATCTTTTACTACCTGGCGGCATGGTGGTTCTTTCCACCCTTAATCGCACCCGCGCGTCATTCCTGACCGCCAAATTTGGCGCAGAATATGTGTTGCGCCTGTTGCCCGTTGGCACCCATGACTGGCGACGCTTTATTGCGCCAGAGGAACTTTCCCGCATGCTTCGTAATTCGGGGTTACGGGTGACTGGCTTGGCCGGGATGAGCTTTCACCCGCTGAAGATGCGGTGGACAAGTACGAGGGATTTATCGATCAACTACTTAATTGCGGCGCAGAAGGTTTAAAATTACGCGCCAATGCGATGGCTGGTCGATCAACGTGTTTTTCAAACAAGACGGCTAGGGGAACAACAACTATCATGCCAATCGCAAACGATGCCAAAGCCGCATAGATATGGCCAAAACTGGCCATCTGCAGAAACAGCCAACTACCGAGCATTGTCATAATCGGCCAATGTATTAGATAAATCGGAAATGATATTTTACCTAAAAATTG
>CAIZGT010000440.1 GCA_903932545.1 uncultured Rhodospirillales bacterium | reverse complement strand
CTCGACGGCAAGCCGGTCTCCACTCCCGGCCAGTCCACCCCGCCGGAGCAGCGGCAGATGGGGATGGTGTTCCAGTCCTATGCGGTCTGGCCGCATATGAGTGTGGCCGAAAACCTCGCGTTCGGTCTGCGCCTGCGCAAGCTCACACGCGCCACCATCGAGACGGCCGTGATGGAGGCGCTGGACTTGGTGGGACTGACCGGCTTTGCGCATCGCGGCATGCACGAACTCAGCGGCGGCCAACAACAGCGCGTGGCGCTGGCGCGTGCTGTTGCATTGCGCCCAAAGGTTCTGCTGTTCGACGAACCGCTGTCCAACCTTGATGCACAGCTGCGCGAGCATATGCGCTTCGAGTTGCGCCAGTTGCAACAACGGCTTGGCATCACCGCGATCTATGTCACGCATGATCAGCAGGAAGCGATGGTGGTGGCTGATCGCGTGGTGCTGATGAACAAGGGGCGCATCGAACAAATCGGCGCGCCGCAGGAGATTTATCGCCGCCCGGCCACACTGTTCTCAGCGGGCTTCATCGGGCTGGCCAACACGCTAGCTGGCACAGTGATCGAGGCGAGCGAGAGCACCACCGTCAAACTCGCCAACGGCACCTTCTTCGTCGCCTGCCAAGGTGGGTTTGAAATCGGCGAGCAGGTGCGGCTGATCGTGCGACCCGAGGAAATTCGCGTTGGCGCCCAAGAAATTGACGGCCCCAACCAATATCGCGGCGTCGTTGCCTCCTGCCAGTTCCTCGGCAACATCGCCGACCTCACCGTGCGCATCGGCGAGACGCTGTATCGGGTGCAGATCAGCCCCGCACGGAGCTGGGCGGCGGGCAGCGAGGTAACACTGACCATCGATCCGGATGGCGTGACGATGATCCCTGTCGTTTAGAGGAGCCCGACGATGTTCACCCTGCGCACCACCCCAACCTCGCCGTTCGGCCGCAAAGTGCGGATTGGCGCGGCCGTGCTTGGATTGCAGGATCACCTCAACCTTGTTCCCGCCGACACGCTCGACCCTGCGGATACGCTGCGCCACCAGAACCCGTTGGGCAAAATGCCGTGCCTGCTGCTGGAGGACGGCACGCCGCTATACGACAGCGGTGTGATCCTCGAATTTCTGCAAGAGCAAGCGGGCAGCACCGCACTGGTGGCCACCAGCGGGCTTGATCGCTATCGCGTGCTTACTTTGGCACGCCTGATCGACGGGGTGACGGAATCTGGGTTGCTGATGGTGTATGAGGCGCGGTTCCGTGAGCCGGAGCATATCTCCCGGCGCTGGCTCGATCATCAGCGCGGCAAGGTCGAACGCGGGTTGGCGGCGTTGGAGGCCACCCCGCCGGCCTTGGCGCTTGATCTCGCGGGCATCGGCCTGGTCTGCGCACTTGGTTATCTAGACTGGCGCAAGCCGGTGGCTTGGCGCCCGACACATCCAAAGCTTGTCGCTTGGCTGGAGTCGATGCGCGCGCAATTCCCCATCATTGATGCCACAAAAGTCCCGGAGGGTGCGTAATGGCCCGTTTGCCTGACCTTGATAAAGCCACCCTCTCTGCCGAGCAGAAAGTGGTTTATGACGCCATCGCCAGAGGCCCACGCGGCAACGTGCGCGGGCCATTGGCAGTGTGGCTGCGCAGGCCCGGTCTTGCGGCCAAGGCGCAGGAATTGGGCGAGTATTGCCGCTATAATTCCTCGCTCTCCAAACCACTCTCCGAACTCGCCATTCTGGTGACGGCGCGGGCTTGGAGCTCGGAATTCGAGTGGTTCGCCCACAAAAAGCACGCGCTGAATGCCGGCGTTTCACCCGAGATTGTTGAGGCCATCCGCACCTGCTTGACGCCGGTGTTCGCCGATCCTGAGGAGAAAGTGGTCTATGAAGTGGCACTCGCGATGTGCACCCATCGCCGCCTGCACAACGCGCTCTATACGTCAGCTATCGCGGTGCTCGGCGAGGGGCGGCTGGTCGATCTGATCGGCGTGCTCGGCTATTATTCGCTGATCTCGATGACGATCAACGCGTTTGAGGTGGATGTGCCCGCAGGCGAGAGCCCGGAGTTGGATGCGTGAGCGGCGCGGTGAGCTTCCACGCCGCCCCCTCCGCCCCACGGCTGAAGCTGCCCGCTGGATCATGTGACACGCATTGCCACGTGTTCGGCCCGCAAGCGGTGTTCCCCTACCCGGCCGACGCCCGCTTCAAACCAGCCGATGCGCCGAAGGAGAAGCTGTTCGCGCTGCACGACATGCTGGGAATTGAGACCTGCGTGATCGTGCAATCCGGCGCGCATGGATTTGACAACCGCGCCACTGCTGATGCGATTGCCGCGCGTGCAGGGCGTTATAAAGCCGTGGCGCTGTTGCCGCACAACGCGCCATTGGCCGACATCAAGGCGCTGGACGCGCAGGGCTTCTGCGGCGTGCGCTTCAACTTCATGTCCCATCTCGCACGCTCCGCCACGCCGACCGAACTTGTGGCGATGGCGGGCAGGCTTGCTGAACTCGGCTGGCATTTGCAGGTGCATTTTGAAGCCGGGCTGATCGACGAACTTATCCCCGTGTTGAAGGAAAGCCCGGTCCCAGTGGTGATCGACCACATGGCGCGCATCGATGCCGGGCTTGGGTTGAACCAGCCCGCCTATCAATCGCTGTTGCGCGCGATGGAGGATGAGCTCTTCTGGGTCAAAGTCTCGGGCTGCGACCGCGCTTCGCGGATGGGTCCGCCCTATGCCGACGCGATGGCAATGGCGCGCGATCTGGTGGCGCGTTTCCCTGACCGCGTGCTGTGGGGCACCGATTGGCCGCACCCGAACCATCAAGGCCCGATCCCGGATGACGGCGCGCTGGTGGATTTAATCGCCGAGATCGCCCCGTCAGACGAGGCGATGGGCAAGCTGATGGTGGGCAATCCGCATAGGCTGTATCGGTTTTAGGCGATTGGGGAGACTCTAGCCCACCAACTCCGCAATCCGCGCCTCAAACGCGGCGATGTGGATGCGCATATCCAGATTCTGCTCAGCATAGCGCCGCGCACCGTGGCGCAGGCGCTTCGCCTGTGGCTCGTCTTCCAACAGTTCTAGCACCGTCTCGGTCACATGCACCGGATCAAGCGGCCTCACGAGCCGCCCGTTGCGCCCATCAGTGACAAATTCCTGCACCGCGGCCACATCTGCCCCCACCACCACACATCCACTCGCCAACGCCTCACGTAGCGACCACGAAGCGACGAAGGGGTAAGTGAGATAGACATGCGCATCTGATCGCTGCAGCAGTTTCAGATAGGTGTCATACGGCACTTGCCCCGGCATCCGCACCCGCTCCAGATCAGTGCCGGTGGGCAGTTGGCGGGTGAAGTAATCCTTCCAAGTGGTGCCATCGAGCTTGGCGCCGTAACTCACGTCATTGCCGCCCACCATCACCACTTTGAGATCCGGGCGCGCGGCCAGCAAACGCGGCAATGCGCGCATCATCACGTGAAAACCGCGATACGGCTCAAGGTTGCGCGCAACATAGGTGATCAATTTATCGCTGGGCGCGATCTGCATGCCGTCGATTTCCAGCATATCGCGGCGAATGGTGGGATCGGGCTTGCACTGATCGAGCCGCGCGCCTTCGGGCAGCAGTTCAATCCGCGTCCGCGCCCACTCCGGATATGCGCCGAGCTGAAACCGGGTTGGCGATTGGCCGTGCTGGCCAAGCGCGATGGCGGCGTGGTTGATGGTGTTCATCGCCCGCACCGCTGGCTCGAAATTCGGCCCCATCGGATATTCCGGGTCGAAATTCACGTCATATCCAGCGGTGTGATAATAGAACTCGAAATAGCCCAGTATCGGCACATCCGGCCAGATATCGGGCAGGTTGAGCAATTCGCCCCAGCCGTGATGGCCGATGATGATGTCGGGCTTGAAGCCGAGCGGCACCAGTTTGCGGACCAGCGCCTCAACCCGCTCAGCCCGCTTCACCGCCGCCTCCCAATCCCGCACGCAGGCATGCAAATCCTGGCGCGGCTTGCGGCCGAAGCTGTAATTGATCCGCCGCACGCCAGGAATATTGCCGTCGCTCATCTCCGAGGCGAACACCACGTCATTGCGCGGGTCAGCCGCCAGGTGCCGGACAATATGGAGATATTGTCCGGGGAAGTTCTGGTGAATGAACAGATAGCGCATCAGCCGAGGTCTCGACGCAATCGGGTCGGGCTCATGCCGTCTTTCCGCGCCCGCGGATGGCGGGTTTGGCGGGGGGCGCTTTTGGCAAACCCGTTGGTGTGATCTCAATCATGATCGATTCCACCGCAGCCAAGCTCGGTGCTTCACAGGCCTCGCCAGATGCCACCGGCCCCATTGCACTGCCATCCACAAAAGTGGCGGAATAGCGCATGTTGAACGATTTGGCGGCGTTGCCCAGCAAGCGGATGCGCAGACCGAGAATTGGCAGGTTCATGCCCCGGCTGCCCGCGTATTGCCCGCCCTCAACCCAGGGCGACATCCAGCCCCGGCCCAGCACCACCTGATACTCGATCTCGCCAATGGCAATGCCGTTGGTGGGGGCCACCGCGAACCCTTCAATCCACAGCCCGCTGCCCTTGTTGCCGAGCCAGTCACCAAATTTCGCGCCCACATCGCCGCGCTTGCGAATATGGGCGAGCACGTCCATCGCCACCGGGGCGGCGGGTTCAGGTGTGGGCGCGGGCAGCGGTGCGGCAGTTTGCGGCAAGGCTTTGGCCTGCGCCTGAGCGGGCGGTGCGGAGGTGAGCAACGGCATTACCTGCACATTCGGTGCGGCGTCTCGCCCAGCACGCGGATCCTCATAAATCGTCACCATCACATGTGCCGGTCCACCACTCACCTTCACCAAGGCTGCATCACCAAAGCCGCTGACCCAGCCATCATCAGCGATGGTGCGGATCTCCACCGCGTCCGGTCGGCCTGCTGGCCCGGGCGCGTGGTTGATCCGCACGCCGGGCAGGCCGGTGCTGGCGTCGGCGGCGGGCGATGGTGCCACGATCACGCAATACAGGCCGACTTCCAGGCGCATCATATTCGCGGTCGCCCGCAATTCGCTCATCCGACCGCTATCATCTGGGCGGGGGGAGGCATTTCCGGTTTTGGCAACCGCTTTGCTGAGCGTTTTGGACAGATCATTCATCTTCGGCCTCAATCCTGATTTGACCCGTTATCAACTCGCAAATTCCGCTGCAACGCCGCTCAGCGCAAGTCAGTGATTCACGCAGGCGATCAACGTATTGTTGATGATCTGCGCGGGCAAGCCGAGCGGCAGGCACCAGCCAAAGCCGGTCTGGCGCACCCGCTCCGCCTGTGCGCCAAGATCAAACACGGCACAGCGCAAGCCGGCTTGCCATGCGATGCTGAGGGTGTAGCCCCAGCTTTCCGGTATCACGCTGGGCAGAAAGGCAAGCTGCGGACGTTGGGCGCGGACCAACGCCACCGCCTCAGCCTCTGCATATTGCCCGGTGACGAAAGCATGCCCGGTGGCGAACAACGCCTCATCATCGTCGGTGTGGCCGATGACGCGAAAGCTCAGCGCCAATTTGCGCTCTGCCGCATCACGCGCGCAGGCCAGCAATACCTCCAGCCCCTTGTCGATCCCCAATGCGCCGATCACCGCCACCCGCAATATCGCCGCGCGCGTTGGCAGTGGCGGCGGCGCGATGGTGCGATCATCCTCGGGCGGGCAGATCATGGGGGACATCGCGGGAAAATATCGCCGCATCCGCCGCGCCATATCAGAGGATGGAACATTCACCGCGGTTGCGCGGGCGAACTCCTCGCCGGAACGGCGGCGCAGAGCGGAAACGCTGATCGCCTCACCATTGCGCGCGCCCGCCGTTGCCACGCAGGCCTCGCAAGCGGCAATCTCGGTCGGTTCGCCACAATAGCGACCCTGTCGCCCAAGCAGCGTCACGCGCGGGCAGAGCGCACTGCAATCATGCAACGCGATGGTGAGCGGCACCTTGAGGCGACGCGCCAGACTGCTGATTTCCGGCGCATGGCCCAGCCGGTGATGCATCTCCACCGCACCCGGACCGGCGCGACGCAACAGGCGCAGCAATGCCGGGAATTCGTCTGGCAGGCGATAGACCAAATTGGGAAACGCCTCAGGCCGTGCTGCATCCTCCACCCGGCAAAGTCCTGCCAGATGCGCGCCTTCAATGTCGCCCGGCACCGGGATGGGGCGCAGGATGATCGCGCGCCGTCCGCTCTGCGCAATCGCCGCCGCTCGCGCCTGCACGCTGCGCTCCACACCGCCGCCGCTGGCATGGGTGATCAGCAGAACGGCACTGTTGGCTGACTTCTCCCAGCGCCCGACATCCAGATTGCGTCGGAAGCGGGCCAAATTATCCTCTGCAGGCGCGCGTCCAGCCCAGCCGGCCACTAGGTCAGCGTAGCCAGGATGCAATGCCTCCAGCACACGAATATTGCGCGCCATCAGCCGCGTCCGCGCAGTGCCGAACGAAGCGGCACCATGATGGGTGACGAACACGCCGGGGCAGCCAACATGCACCCACCCCCGCGCAGCGGCGCGCCGGCACAGGTCGTTCTCCTCGCCATAGCCAAGGCCAAACGCATCTTCGCGCAGCAGCCCCACATCGCGCAGCATCTCGTGGCGCAGATACAGGCAAAACCCAACTCCGGTGGGAAGCTCCGCCGCCGCCATCGGATTGGCACGCGCCGCCAGCGCATCCAGCCGGTTGAGCGCGCGCCCGGTGATGGCCGGGTTGTCACCATCGCGCGCCGGATAGCTCAGCAAGCTGGCGTTGTTGGACAATGGCGTGGCCGAGCCGATCTGCCCATCGGCATGGACCACGGCCCGCAGTCGCGCCAGCCAAGACAAGCCCCGCCTGCGCGGCACCAGCGCGTCGGCATTGAGCAGAACAGCGTCATGCATAATCGGCATCGCCATAACCGCACGCAGGCCGGCATTGGCGGAGACCGGGAACCCCTGGTTGCTGGCGTGCCGGATCAGCGTGACCCGCCCCTTCGCCGCCCACCGATTGAGATCGCGCACCAGTGCGGGGTCGGGCGAGGCGTCATCCACCACAATCACCGGGACATCGGGCACGCTTGCGAACACTGCGCGCAGGCATTGCAGCGTGAAAGCACGGTTGCGATAGACCGGCACCACCACGGCCACCGGGCGGGCTGGGTCGGGTTTTTCGTTCTGGCGAAATGCCGGGTGGCGCTGTGGTAACCCTGGCGGCACCCTTGGCGGTTCATCCGCAGGACGGTCGGATTGAAGTAATTCCGCGAGTGCCTGATTGATCGCAGCGATCTCGGCGCTGATGTCCCGTCCATGCTCTTGGCTCAGGCGCACCAAATCACGGGTCAGGCCAATTGACTTGTCGAACGGGGCGAGGCGATGGGCGCGGTCGAGCCAGTCATTGGCGGCGCTGATATCCCCCCGCAACTGCGCCGTCTGCGCTTGCAGCAGGGCGGACTCAGCTGGATGGAGCGGATGACCCGACATGTTAGGCCTGCTCGCTGACCGTCTCCGGCTCGGCCTCGCACATCGCGTCCAGCTCGATTTGCGCGTCGGCAATTCCGCTCTCAAGCGCCCGCTGGAACCACAGCCGTGCTGCCACACGGTCGCGCGTGCCGGCCAAACCGCGCACGAGATAACGGCCGAGCATCATCTGCGCATTCGGATGCCCGCGCTCGGCAGCAGCCTGGAACCAGCTTTGCGCAATGCGTCGGTCCCACGCCAATTCATGCCCCCCGCCATACAGCGCGCCGAGGGCGAACATCGCGCCAACATGGTTCTGATTGGCTGCGCGGCTGAACCAATCAATCGCAGCACGGTGGTCACGCGGACCGCCCTTGCCATGCACCAGCATATCGGCCAACGCCACCTGCGCATCGGTCACGCCGGATTCAGCGGCGCGCAGAATCCAGCTACGCGCTTCCGCTTCATCTTTGGCAACACCCTGACCGTCGAGCAGCAAGCGGCCATACCAGTATTGCGCATTGGCGACCTTGTCGGCCGCCTGACGCAGATAGCGCGCCGCCTCAACCACGTTCTTCTCAACGCCGATACCTTCGGCAAGGCAGACGCCGTAATTATAGGCGGCAATGGCGTCACCCTTCGCCGCTTCATCATGAAACCAGATCGCGGTGGCGGCTGCATCGGCGGGCGAGGCTTTGTGCTGCAACACAAGTGCGGCCATGTCGTAACGCGCCTGGACATTGCCGGATTCTGCGGCGCGGCGAAACCAATTCGCCGCCTCGTCAACGTCTTTGCGCACCCCCTCTCCGGTCATGTGCATCGCCCCCAACGCGCGACACGCGCCGACATGCCCAGCCTCAGCGGCGCGGGTGAGCCATTTCGCAGCTTCCGTCATGTTCGGCGGTAACGCGCCGCCGGTGGTGTAAAGCTGGCCGACTTGCGCCGCCGCATCCGCATCGCCGAGCAAGGCGGCCCGGCGCAGCCAGGATTCAGCCATCACCGGGTCTTTATCCACGCCAACGCCATTAAGCAGGGCAAGACCGTAGCGGGTCATCGCATTGCGGACCTGCTTTTCCGCCGCCATGTGGAACAGTTGCGCCGCCATGGCCTTGTCGGCAACCACGCCGTCGCCGCGCTCATACAGTGCGCCGAGCAGATATTGCGCGGTACCCAAACCGGCATCAGCGGCGGCGCGCAACGTCTCTGCGGCTTGGGCGAAATCGGCTTGAGATTGCGCGCGTTTGAGCAATGCCAAGCCATGCCCCAGCTGCCCTTGCGGAGAGCCACCAGCGGCAGATTTGGCGTAAAGTGCGTCCGCCCCATCCGGGTCGCGCAGGTTCTCGGGACCGTTCTGCTTAAGATAGGCGAGCAACGCCTGCGCCTCCGCCGAGCCACCTTCGGAGGCGCGGGCGGCCCAGTGCGCGGCTTGATCAAAATCCGGTGCGGCTTGCACATTGGCACGGCCGAACAGATTGGCCGAGACGGTGCCAGCGAGCAGTCCGGGGGCTGCATCCGGCGATTCGATCGGCACGCCCTGGACATAGAACGCCGCAAGCAGTGCCTGCGCCGCGACCAAGCCCTGCTCTGCCGCCTTTTCCAGCCATCTTTTGGCTTCCAACGCGCTGCCGGGAACCCCCGCGCCCTCAAGATAGGAACGCGCCACCTCATATTGCGCTTGTGCCAACCCCGACTGCGCCGCGCGGGACAGCAGCTTATACGCCGCCGCCCGCTTGCCCTCACCGATCAGCGAAAGCGCGCGTTTGAGGTCCGAGCGTGGGGAGGCAAACAGCCCGCCGAACATCGTCTCACCATTCCATCAAGCGCCGAGCGATCATGGCTCGCGCATGCCCTCGGTCAGGGCTGGGATAAAGCGACCGAGCATGTAGTTGAGGATGGTCCGCTGCCCCACCTTGATATCCGCCTCCACACCCAAGCCTGGTTGTAAGCGGAAATCGGGCGGAAGGTTGGTCATTTTCATCGTATCGATGGCAATCTTCACCCGGTAGAGCGATTGGCCGAGCGGCACCGAATCGATCTTGGGCTTGTCTGGCCCATCCGATGGAGTCGCCTGACTGTCGGGGGCCACCACGCGCACATGGCCCTCCGCATAGCCGTGCTCGAAGAAGCGATAGGCGTCGAACTTCACCACCACCGGGTCGCCGTTGCGCACGAAGCCCACATCGGCAGACGGGATAGCGGCGTCCACTTCCATCACCGCATCATCCGGCACCAGCGTGATAAACGGCTCCGCGGCACTGAGCACGGAGCCCACCGAGACTTTGGCAATCGCCAGCACAATGCCGTCACTCTCCGCGCGCATCTCCACCAACTCATGCCGCCGCTTTGCCTTGGCCAATTGATCTTTGGCATCCGACAATTTGCGGCTCGCTTCGGTCAGTTGCTGCGACACATCGGCACGATATTGCTGTATATAACCATCCCGCTCTGCCGATTGGGCGTCGATGTCGCGCTGGGCGGAGGTGGCGGTGGCGGTGGCGGAATTCAGAAAGCGGCGCTGATCGGTGACGGTTGAAAGCGCCTGCTGCGTGTTGAACTTGCTGCCAACGCCCTCGCGCTCCAGGCGCAAACGGGCACCATACATCTCGCTGGCGATCGACAATTGCTGTGTGTAGCTGACGATGTCGCCCTTTGCCTTGTCGAGTGCGGAACTGAGCGAGCTGATTTTCTGCCGGAAATTCTCAAGCTTGAACCCACGCTCAGCCTGACGCTGCTTGAAGATCGCGCCCTGCAACAGGCTCGAAGGCGAGGAAGCGGGATAGTATTCGTGATCATTGGCTTCTGCCGTCAGCCGATCCACCTCGGCTTGTAGGCTTTGGGTCTGCTCTTCCAGCGAGTTCATGTCCGCCCCACTGAACGTGGGGTCGAGGCGGGCGAGCAACTCGCCTTTTTGCACGCGCTGGCCCACCCTCACCTCAATCGCACGCACGATGGAGGTTTCAAGCGGTTGGATCAGCAGATTGTTGCCCACCGGGGCAAGCCTGCCGCTGGCGGTCACCACGCGATCAATCGGCACCGTGCCGGCCACCACCAGGAACACCACCAGCATCGATGCCATGATATAGGTGGCATAGCGCGCCATCGGCGGGGCTGGCTTGGCGACCAGGGCCGCGGTGGGCGATTGGAATTCGAGCAGCGCGCGATCAGCCATCGCCTCGTCACGGATGGCCGGGACTTTGCTGGGAAGGATGCGGGCAAGTTCCTGGGCCATGGATCAATTCCCCTGAATCAGCGCCGCATTGCGCTCAAGTGCCGCGTCGATATGCCGGTTCTGCTGCGCCCAGAGATGACGGTAGATCGGGCAGCGTTCAACCAGTTCATCATGCGTGCCGATATCAATCACCTTGCCGCGATCCATAACCATGATCTGATGACAATCCATGATGGATGACAGGCGATGCGACACGATCACCATCGTGCGGCCATGCGCGATGCGTTTGATGTTCGCGTTCACCAGCGCCTCGGATTCAGGATCAAGGGCTGAGGTCGCTTCATCCAAAATCAGGATGCGTGGATCGTGAATCAGCGCGCGCGCAATGGCGAGGCGTTGGCGTTGGCCGCCGGACAGGTTGGGCGAACCTTCTTCTACAAAGGTTTCATACCCCATCGGCATGCGCTCAATGAACTCCTCCGCCCCGGCAAGACGGGCGGCGCGCACGGCGTCAGTGAGGGTGAGGCCGGGGCGGCCGGCGAGGATATTCTCGCGGATGGTGCCGCGGAACAGGAAATTATCCTGCAACACCACACCAAAGCTACGGCGCAGATGGGCAAGGTTGATCTCGCGCAGATCCATGCCATCAATCTTCACGAAGCCCTCGAACTCGCGATTGATGCCCTGAAGCAGACGCGTGATGGTGGATTTGCCCGAGCCGGAGCGGCCAACGAGGCCGAGCATGGTGCCTGCGGGGATTTCGAACGTCACGCCGTCCAGCGCCTTGGTGCGACTGCCGGGATAGCTGAATTCCACTTTATTGAAGCTGATCGCGCCCTCAAAGCGCGGACGCACTCCCGCGCTCGGATTGGTCGATTCCGGGCGGGAATTGAGGATGGAAGAGGCATAGGCAATCGCCGTCCGCTGTT
>CAIZGT010000439.1 GCA_903932545.1 uncultured Rhodospirillales bacterium | reverse complement strand
TTGCCCGCAGGCACCTGCAGCTTGATATAACCGACAATCTTTTTCGCCATAATCCCAGGCTCTTTCCCAGGGACCGCGGTACAAACGACCCACCGCGCGGGATGCGCAGCGCAGGGTCTCCCGCGTTCCAAATGAGCGGGGGTTGCTAGAGGAATTCACCCAAGGTGTCCAGCACAATATTGAGGGGAGGCTATGCGAATTTCCCCCCTCTCGTCCAAAACGCCCCGCCGGCGTTGCCGAGGCTACCGTCCGAAGCTGTCGCGCACCTCGATTTCGGAGGAAAGCGCGAAACCAACAACGCCTCCCACCTCGATCTCCGCCCATTGCACCAGATCGCGCGTGATGATGTCGCGCACCTGAACACGCGAGCCGGACGGCAATTCCGTCACTTGCAGCGAATTGGTTTGCGCCATGCGACGCACCACGGCACCGCCCGGACGGACAATGCCGCTGCGCAGGAACGGTGACCCGAACGGGCGTTGCTGGACCTCAACTGAGGGGACCGAATGCAAGCTTGGCCCGGCATACAGCACCAGCGCACCCAAAATCGCGGCAGCGATCACCGCAAGACCAAGATAGTTGCGAACCTGTTCAGAGGACCGCGCGCGGTCCAGCGCCTCGATCAACAGACCGTTTTCCTCGCGCAGCGCGTCTCGCTCGCTTTGGATGTTGCGCAACTGCGCCTCGGTCAGCCGCAAACCATGCTGAAGTGCGGCGATATCACCTTCCAGCCGATCGCGTGAGGCGCCGCCGTGCTTGGGGGCGTCGGTTGTGGCATAGCGTTGGCCTAGCGCGCCGGACAGGAGCCAAGCGCGCAAATCCCCACCGGACAGACCCATGCGGCGGGCAAGCGCAGCCACAGCGCGACCGGCATTATCGGCCTCACCGTCTTCAGAGACCAGCAGCGCCACCCGGTTGGCCAGACGCTCCAGATCCTCATTGCTCACATCGACCAACACGCAACCTCCGATCCTGCGCAGTATGACGGTTGCGGGGCGCAGACAAAAGCCCAACGCTGATCAGCAATTGGCGAGCAGGCGAGATTATATCGCTGCGATGAGGCAAGCCGCCATCTCCCGCCAGTCAATTTCCGTGTCTGCCGCGCAGCACGGCGGGTTGGTGTCTGGCGTGTCGCGCAGGGCACACAACGCCCGTGCCAAGGCTGCGCCGCTCGGCTCGCACAAGCGCACATGCGGATATTGGCCGCATTGCTCGGCCAGACCACCGACATCGGTGGCGATGAGATGTCGCCCGCTCGCCATCGCCGCTGCCGCCACGCCGGATTGGCTGGCCTCGGTGTAGGGCAGCACCACTGCATCGGCCCAGGCGAACACCGCACCAAGCTCGGCCTCCGGCACCCAGCGGTTCTCCACCGTCACCCAAGCGACGGCGCGCAGCCGGGCGAGATCGGCGCACTCCGCGCCCTGCCCCACCACACGCAACACCATATCAGCATGCGGGCCGAGTTGCTGCGCGGCGTCGGCCAGCAGGTTGAGCCCTTTGTAAGATTGCAGTCGGCCAAAGCACAGCACGCGCAACGGCCCCTTATGCGCGCGTGGCGGCGGTGGCGGCTGGCAGGCGAAGGCAAATGGCGGATGCTGGCTACGCAGGATCGGGCGCGCGAAGCCCTGCGCCCGCAGCAGGGCTTCAACATGCGAACACAGCACGATCGCGCCAGCAGACAGCGCCAGCGTGGCATTTTGGGCGAGCATCACGCTGGGCCTATCCCCCGGATGGGTTGTGGCGTCATGCACGATCAGCCGAAACGGAATGCGATATAGCCGCAGCGCCAACGCCATCACCGGGTCCAGCGGCCCGGCGTGTACCCCGATGGCAATGTCTGGCCGCACACGATGCAACGCCGCCAGCAGCCGCACCAACAGCAAAGGCCAAAGCACCAGCCGCAGCACGCAGGAGATCGGCCCATGATACGTGGCGAGGCTGAACGCGACTGGCACCGGCATGATTTCAGCGTGCTGCGCCAGCGACAGCAACGCCACGGCTCCGGGCACGGCAGCGCAGCCACGCGCGAGTTCCCACGCAAAGCGCGGCATCGCACCGCGCCTGCCCCATTGCCAGATCAGCACCCGCATCGCATCACACCAATCCCGCCAGAGCCGCGCGCAGGCCGCCATCGCCGAGCAGAGCCGTGGCAAAGGCACGGCCCACGCGGCCCCGTTGCAGCCGCAATCCGCGATCCGCCGCCAAACGCCGCAGATGCTGCGCGGCATCTTCGATGTCTGGCTCGGCCCACATGGCGCCAGGTGCCTCAAACACACCGCGCGGATCAACCGCTGGGATCAGTCGGCAACTCACCAATGCAGCAACATTGGGGTGCATGAACTCAGTGGTGGCCGACCAAGCGGTGGCCACCACCGGCACGCCAAGCAGCATCGCCTCGGCCGGCACCAAGCCGAAACCCTCACTGCGATGCAGCGACATCACAATATCCGCGCAGGACGTGAGCGCATGACGGTCAGCCGAGCTGAAATTGCGGGTTTCGATGATCACATTCGGCAAGCCCTGCACCGCCGCGCGGATCAGCCGAAGGTCCGCCGGGTAATGCTGTGCATGACCGATTTTGAGCACCAAAATTCGGTCCATCCGCCGCCCAAACGCCGCATGATGCGCGGCGATGGCAGCGAGGGGGTTCTTGCGCACCAGACCAGACGCCAAGCTGAATGATACCAGCGTGATCAGCGCATCGGGCGGCAACCCGAAATCCGCCCGACCGCGCAAGCTCGCCACCGGCGGGCAGACAGCGAGCGGATGCGGCACAACGCGGATCGGCAGATGCGATGCGATCTCAGCCAACGCTGCCGCGGCAAAGCGCGACGGCGTCCATATCTCATGCACGAATTCCAAACCGACACGCCATGAAGCGGGCATGCGCTGCAATTCCCAGGCCCAATAGCCGATCACCCGGCGCCCCTTGATCACGCCGCGCGGCAGTTTCAGTGCAGCCAGCGGCAGGCTTGGACCGGGGATGTGCAGCACCAAAGGCTGCCCAGAAGGAGGGACGGCGCAATTCCCACGGGCAAATCGGGTCGGCTCGCCGATGTCCAATGCGGCATGCGCGATGCCCGCGCGGTGCAGCGCCGCCAGCATCAGCCGCGCCCCCTCGCCCAACCCGCTGGATCGCGCCAATTCGCCCGCCACCGCGAGGCCGCCGGTGCTGGCGGGGGCGACCGCGTCTGGTCGCGGTGCCAGCGCCGAACTGACGCGCGAAGCCACCTTCCGACGCGGGGCGGTCGGCAAAGCGCGCCAGAGTTGATGCGCAAGTGAGGCTGGTTCAGCGAGATCGCCCATAGGCGCAAACTGAGCCAGCGCTCAGCACAACGGCAATACGTATCACTCCGTGCTGGCGGCCTGCACGCGCCACGCCACCAGATTGGTTGTCATCACCAATCCGAGCAGGGCAAGCCCAGGCCAAAAGCTAACCCAACTGCGCCCGTTGAGCAGCGCATCCACGCCGTTGGCAATCAGCACGCCCAATGACGGCATGGTGGTTGGCAGGCCGAGGCCCAGAAAACTCAGCGTCGCCTCCAGCGCCATCGCACTTGCCAGCTGCGTCAGCGACAACGCGGAGAACGATTTCAGCGCCACCCACCATCTCCCCTCGCGGTCATCCAGCGCGATCGCTTGATGCGCGATAATGGCGTGGCGCGGCCATTGCTGTAACACCAACGCGAGCATCACGTAGCTGATCCGCCGTGTGGTGAAGGCGAGCACCAAAAGCGTGACGAGAATGGCGGGTAAGGCAAGTTGCACCGCCCCCACCCAGCCAATCACCGCCTCCACCGCCCCGCCGGCAAAAGCAGCCACACTGCCCAAAGTAGCACCCAGCAGCCACGCGGCCAGCACCGAGCCTGCGCCGATCAGCAACGAGATCCGCAGACCATAGAGAATGGCGGATAGCACATCGCGCCCTTGATCATCGGTCCCCAGCCAATACCGCAAGCCGTCGCGAGACATCGCGTACGGCGGCAGATTGGCATCGGCGATGTTGAAGCTGGAGGGTTCATAAGGGTTCTGCTGCGCCAAATATGCAGCAGCGATGGCCAGCATGATCAGCATTGCCCAGCCCAACCCACCCAGCCCGGCGAGCAGATTATCCGCCAAGGTCAGCGGCGGCAGGGCCACATCGTCTGCTGCCGCAAACATGCGCTCCAGCAACGCCACAATGAGGTTGAGCGCATAGACCACGCTGACAACCAGCACCAATGTTGCCAAGATCACTGGGCGGTCGAGCACGTTGATACTGTCAGTGGTAAGCTTGCCAATACCCGGCCACGCGAAGATCGTCTCAATCACCACCGCCCCGGCGAGCAGGTGGCCGAGCTCGACAAAACTGACACTCAACACACGCAGTATTTTCTGCCGCTGGACCAAACGCAGCACCAACGCCAGATTGCCGATCGCAAGCGTGGCGACCGGTAGGGCCAGATGTCGCAGGCCATCAAGTGTGAGAAACGACCAAGACACGCCGCCCAGCAGCGCCGTCTCCCCGCGCCCCGCTGTCGGGAGCAGGTCAAGCTGCACCGCAAACATCGCGAGAAGAACCAACCCGAGCCAGAACACCGGCATGGAAAGGCCCAACACCACAAACGCCGAGACCGCGCGCCCGAGCCGGGTCTGGCCGCTGCGGAGTGCGCGGCCCAGCGGCAGCCCGATCAGCAACGCAAGCGCCATCGAGATCACCACCAGCTCCAAACTGGCGGGCATCCGGCCCAGCACCAGCCGCATCGCGGGCGCATTATAGGCGAAGCTGCGGCCCAGCCTGCCGTCGAGCAGGCCATGCAGGAACATCGGATATTGCTGCCAGATCGGCAGATTTTCGCCTAACGCCGCCGTGGCGCGGGCGATATCTGCGGTGCTGGCATCCGGCGAGATCAGCAAATCCAAGCTGTTGTCTTGCGTGCGGACATAGATCAGCAAAAGTGCTGACAGCACCGCAAGCGCCAGCAACGCCCCAAGCAGTTGTCGCACCAGCCACCATAATGTCAGCATCGCGGACCCATCCGCAGCTTCTGCCGCAAGCTCACCACTCAGCGTTCTCCACGATATCGATCGTGCCATGCGGTATCGCATGACACATCGCTCGCACCAATGACGATGAGATGAAGCCACAAGCGCAGTTGCGGAGCTTGCCCGCGCGTATAGACTATGTGTGATGAACGACATGATCACCGCACTTCCCGAACGCCCCACCACGCTGGACATGCTGCGCTGTCTGGTTTCGTTTGATACGACCAGCCGAAATTCCAATCTCGGCCTGATCGAATTTGTCTCGCATTGGCTCCGGCTGCACGACGTGGCATTCCGCATCAGCCACAACAGCGATGGCACCAAGGCCAATCTGCACGCAGTGATCGGGCCACAAATCGCCGGCGGTTTGGCACTTTCGGGCCATGTGGACACGGTTCCGGTGGAGGGGCAGGCCTGGAGTGCCGATCCCTTCACCCTGCGCACCGACGAGAACCGCGCCTATGCGCGCGGCAGTTGTGACATGAAGGGGTTCGTGGCGAGTTGTCTGGCTGCGGTGCCGGATATGCAGGCAATGAAGCCCGCCAAGCCGATTCATCTTTTCATCACCTTCGATGAAGAAACCACCATGGACGGCGCACGCCAACTGATGGCGGACATTGCTGACAGCGGGCTGAAGCCCGATCTATGTTTGGTTGGTGAGCCCAGCCTCATGCAGCCCATCCTCGCGCATAAAGGCCGCATCGCTGTGCAAGTCACGGTGCGCGGCAGCACCGGCCATTCCTCTGAACCCGGGCGCGGGGTGAATGCGGTGCATGCCGCCGCCGAAGCGGTGGCATTCATCGCCGCTGAAGCCCGACGCTTTGCCAAGCAAGGCCCGTTTGTCGAGGGCTTCGACCCGCCGCACACCACAGCCCATGTCGGCACGCTGCACGGCGGCACGATCTTGAACATCATCCCCGAAGCCGCAGAATTCGTGATGGAATGGCGCTTCGTGCCGGGTCATGACGCGCAAGCCGAGTTGGCTGCGTTGCGCCATTACATCGACACCCACATCGTGCCTGCGATGCATGACGTCGATCCCAAAACCGGGTTTCAATACGAGGTTGTATGTGACATCCCCGGCATGGAATTGGCAGAGGATCACCCCCTCACCACGCTGGTAAAACAGCTGACCGGCTCGAACAGCACCGGCAAGGTGAGTTATGGCACGGAGGGCGGCATTTATCAGGAGGCTGGCATCCCCAGCATTATCTGCGGCCCCGGCTCAATCCAGCAGGCGCACAAGCCCGACGAATGGATCGACCTTGAGCAGTTAAACGCTTGCGACCGGTTTATCCGGCGGCTGGCTGAGCGGCTGTCTGCATGACCGACGCTTCATGACCCCACCACAAGGGCAGTCACTTTTCTCGCGGGCATCGGAATTTCAAGTCCGCATCCCGCCCCCAAACCTAGCCCCGTGGCTGCCGGGCAATATCGGCGTGCCGGGTTTCACCCAGCTTAAAAGCCAACGCGACGGGCCGCATCTGGCTCTGCTTGCGCTGATGCACGGCAACGAGATTGCCGGGGCAATCGTGTTGGATCGCTTGCTCCGCCATTTCGGTGACACCAGCCGCCCACTGCGCGGCACGCTCACGTTGGGCTTCATGAACATTGCCGCCTTCGTCCGGTTCAATCCCAACGAGCCAACCTTGAGTCGGTTTGTGGATGAGGATCTCAACCGCGTGTGGGACGAAGCAACGCTGGCCGGGCCGCGTGAGAGTGTTGAGTTGGCGCGCGCGCGGCAGGTGCGACCGATGTTGCAGGATTTCGACCTGCTGGTGGACCTGCACTCGATGCTCTGGCCCTCCGAACCGCTTGTGCTGTCCGGCCCCACTGATTGCGGCCTCGCGTTGGCGCGCGAACTGGCAACACCTGCGCTGATTGTGGCCGATCACGGCCATTCTGGCGGGCGGCGGCTCATCGATCATGCGCGCTTCACCGACCCATCCGCTCGGGCGGCGGCGGTGCTGGTGGAAGCCGGGCAACACTGGCAGCCAGATACGGTGGCGCTCACCGAATTCTGCGTCCACAGCCTGTTGCACACGCACGGCATGATTGCCCAAGCCCCCGAACCACGCCCCACGCCGGCGGCCCGACGCTTCGCGCGGGTGACGCATGTGGTGACCGCGGCCACATCGCAATTCGCGTTTGTCGAGCCATTTCGTGGCTCAGACGTCATCCCTCGCCGCAACACATTGATTGCGGTTGATGGCACTGCGGAAATCCGAACGCCTTATGACGATTGTATGCTGATCATGCCCAGCCTGCGCCCCAGCCGAGGCCACACTGCCGTGCGCCTCGCTCGGGTGGAAAGCAAAGTCGAAGAGCCGCGTTAGCTTTTCGCGATACGCGGCGGGGCGGCGTCGAAAGCGGCGGCCATCGCGCCCCACAATTTTTTGCGGTTGAGATCGGCATCCAGCGGGGAAGGGCGCTGCGGCAGGCCGTCGGCGCGCGGGAAATACGAGTTCAACCACGTCCCACGGTCTGACAATCCCCAACTGAGAACGCCCAGCACCGCCGGATTGGGCAACACCGCATCCAACCACGCGCGGGCATGGGCAGCAATCGCAGTGTCACGCGCCGGGATTGAGGCCGGCAGGCGTTGATCACGCACGTCGAATTCGGTGATCACCACCTTTAAACCAAGGCTTGCGACATCTGCGATGAACCGCGCCAAGCCGGTTTGATCCAGATTGACCTCGCCCGCGTCCAGATGCGCCTGAATACCCACTGCCTGAATTGGCACTTTGCGGGCAACCAAATCGGCACACAAATCCAGTAACTGGTTGCGCTTGCGAACTTGCCAATCGATCCCGTATTCGATGCCGTATTCGTTGATCACCCGCAACGCGCGCGGATCGGCTTCGGCGGTGGCGTGGAAGGCGATGTCGATATAGGCCGGGCCGAGGGCGCGCAGCCACAACGTGTTGCGCAGCGCCTGCGGTTTTTTGTCATCGCCAAGAATGGCTTCGTTCACCACATCCCACTGCGCCAACCGCCCGGCATAGCGCCCAGCGACGGCGCGGATATGGTCGGTGAGGAGCTTCTCAGACGCGGTTTTGCTGGTCAGAGCCGGCTCCAGCCAGGCTGGGTTGGCCTCGTGCCACACCAGCGTATGGCCACGCACCGGGAGTTGATGCAGCAGGGCAAAGCCCATCAGCGCATCGGCGCGCGAGAAATCGAATTTGGTTTGGTCGAAGCGGATCGCATCCCACTTGAATGCATCCTCACTGACCAACATGCCGCATTCGGCCAATAGCCGTGCAAGCAGATCATTGTCATTAGACAAGGCCACGCTGCTCAGTGCCGAGCCGAAAAACAGGCCTTTGGCGCGCGCTCGGGCGTGCAGGCCCGGCAGCTTGTTGTCGAACGGTTTGTCATCAGCCAAGGCCGGTGTCCAGCCCGCAGCAACGGCGCTGGTCATGGCTGCGGCGATCATGGCGCGGCGGGATAAAGATCGCATGGAGCACCCAATTACATGAGCCCCCACATGCGGACATTATCCCGCTACGTCAATCAATCAGGCGGCGCGTTGGCGGGGGGCTTGCTGCCCACTACCTTGCATTTCCGGGATTTTTGCCCGGATCAACTTCTCGATACCGCGCAGGAAAGCCCGTTCCTCATGGTCACACAAGCTGATCGCCACGCCATCCGCGCCCGCACGCGCGGTGCGACCGATGCGATGGACATAGGTTTCCGGCACATTTGGCAGGTCGAAATTGATGACATGCGACACACCGTCCACATCAATCCCGCGTGCCGCGATGTCGGTGGCCACCAGCACGCGGCAACGACCGGATTTGAACTCGGCAAGCGCCTTCTCGCGCTGGCCCTGGCTTTTGTTGCCGTGAATGGCAGCGGCGAACAAACCTGCTTCCGAGAGGTGCTTCACCACGCGATCAGCGCCGTGCTTGGTGCGGGTGAACACCAGCGTGCGACCGGAGACTTCGCCCTTGAGCAAATCAAACAGCACAATCCGCTTGCGCGAGGTTTCGCACAAAATCACGCGCTGCTCGATACGCTCGGCGGTGGTCGCCACCGGGGTGACTGCAACCTGGGCTGGGTTCTTCAGCATCGCACCGGCGAGAGTGCCAATTTCCTTCGGCATCGTCGCCGAGAAAAACAGCGTCTGACGTTCCTTTGGAATGGTCGTCACAATGCGACGGATCGGCACGATGAAGCCGAGGTCAAGCATGTGGTCGGCTTCGTCCAACACCAGGATTTCTACCAGATCAAGGCGGATGGTGCGGTCTTGCAGATGATCAATCAGGCGGCCCGGTGTCGCGACGACAATATCGATGCCCATCTGGATCGCACGTGCCTGACGGCCTTTGGGCACGCCGCCAAACATCACGGTGGAGCGAATATCGGTGAACTTCGCATAGTTGCGGAAACTCTCGTCAATCTGGCTGGCCAGTTCGCGGGTGGGCGAGAGCACCAACACACGGCAAGCACCCGGCGGCATGCGCTTGGGCTGGGCGAGCAGGCGATGGATGATCGGCAGCGCGAAGGCAGCGGTTTTGCCGGTGCCGGTTTGGGCAATACCCTGCACGTCCCGGCCCTGCATCACATGCGGGATGGCCTGGGATTGGATCGGCGTAGGCGTGTTATAGCCCGCAGCGACAAGCGCCTTGAGCAGTTTCGGGTTGAGCCCGAGGTCCTGGAAACTCATGAATTACTTTCATTAATGCCGCGGCACACCGAAGCCAATGGGTGCGTCAATCGGCTAGGCCTGCATCCATCCGGGCAATGCCGGCGGATGCGGATGTGGCGAGGA
>CAIZGT010000438.1 GCA_903932545.1 uncultured Rhodospirillales bacterium | reverse complement strand
TTTCCAGGTTCTAGATTGCAATTTACTAAAGTAGTGTTTGTTGAGTTTGTTGAAATCGCAGTAATATCTTTTGTTGTCTTTTTTATTTTCTTCCCATTGCAATCTAGTTTGACATTTGCCGAGGTGCTCATAATTATCTAATGCAATTGTAAAATTTGACTCATTTTCGAAAAATTTCGGCCGCATGATCTGAAGCCACTCTTCGAAGCCGGCCAAAGATATTCTTATTTTTTTACAGAATGGGACTGAAGATATTTTCGTTATTAATGGGCGACCGCGCACACAGGAACTCGCGGAAATCGACACTGATTTTACTTTATACATTCCAATACTAAATCCGCCATCAGAAATACCTTCAAGACGTACATAATCTTGCGATTCGTTTAACAGTCCCACAAGAATTGCATTGTTATTTGGTTTGAATTCCAATTTTGACTCATCACTGGGCGCGCCTGTGCGGCCCGGAAGAGAATTATCAAATACAACCCGCGCGCGCCCATTAGAGTGAATTTCGAACAACCCAGGTTGCTGGCTGTCTGGAGCCCAGCAGCCATCTGGAACGGCTTCTTCAGCCCACCAAAAAAATCCTCGCTCCTGAACGTTTGACTGATTCATCGCTTGATTTTGCTCCCTTATTTCCCGGCTTATCGAACCCGCACAAACCGAATCTCCAACCGCGTGCCCGTCGCCTTCGCCAACCGCGCCAAGGTCCGCGTTGAAGGCAGCACCTTGCCGCCTTCCCAGCGCGCGATAACCTCCTGCTTGGTGCCCATGCGTTGCGCCAATTGCTCCTGCGTCAACCCGGCCTCGGCCCGGGCGCGGATCATCGCCGCAGCGAGGGTGAATTCATCGTCCAGAGCATCAAATTCCGCGCAATAGGCTGGATCTTTCAGCCAATCCGCATGCAGGTCACGAATATCCGTCACGGCAACACCTCCTTAGCCCGCACGAGGGCCAGATCAATTTCGCGGCTGGGCGTCGCCTGAGTTTTCTTGATGAACACGCGCAGAATGACCACCCGCTGCCCGGTTGCCGCCACATAAAGCGCCCGCGAAATGCCGTCTCGACCATCCACGCCGTCGCGCGAACTTTATAGCAGAAAAGTTATACGGTCGCCAGATCATCTGCTCATCACGACGTCCGTCTGAGGCCACCCTCACACGGGCCAATCTTATTCACGGGAGTATCATTCCACCCGTCAAAACCCCGGAAAATCGCAGTGATTAAATCGGGCAAACCCCGCCCGCGCACTGCAAATGCGCTGAATCCACCGCCTCATGCAGCAGCTCATCATCAATCATCGCCGCCAGCGTGAGGAAATCATCTAACCCGATCTCCTCTTCCGGCAGATATTCATACCCCAGCGCATGATCCGGCACGCTCGGCAGAATGGCGCAGCAGCGGATATCGGGCTGATGCGCGATCACCATCGTGCGGAAATCTTCCAACGCATGCCGATCGGTGAGGATTTTCAGCGTGTAGGACACCTGATTGCCCTGCTCCGCCCCAATCCAATGCCGCTCGAGCAGCCGCAACCAGCCATATTGCGCATCTGGCGAGGCTTCAGGCGCCGTAACGAGCTTGTGACCAATTCCCAATCGCTGAATGCGCGGCATGGTGGGGAAGCCCACAATCGCCATACCCGGAAAACTCTTCAACTCGCGCACCGGATAGCCGCGCTCTTCATATTGTGCGAGCAGCTTATCGGAGTCCGCCGTCCACGCCCCGCCCGCGTCACGCTGCCCCCGGAACTGCACCCAGCGCAGATATTGCCGCCGCGCGGGCAAATGTGCGCCTTCGGTCAGGCCGAACAGTTTCGAGGTGGTACCCGCTGGCTTCACCGTCGTGACGGTAAACGGCTGAGCCCGCCCCAACTCCGCCGAATACCGCGAACCCTCATCCTTCGCCGCGTCCGACAGGCTGCCGAGCGCTGACCAGAACGGCGCAGACTTGCCCTCATCCAGCAGATCATGGAACGACAGCCCAAACCGCATCCACGCCCATTCGTGCAACCCGGTCGGCCCGATGCCCATCCGGTTGGTGCGCGCCACTTCCTCGCCATACAGCGCGTCCATCAGATTGGCGCGCATCAGGAAGCGCACGCCCAGGCGCACCGAATCCTCCACCCGCGCATCCCATTCCGCCGCAATCTCGGGCGAGACTTCACCGGGGATCACACTCTCAATCTCCACCGGGCAGCCGAGCAGCGGGGCGAAATCGGCAATCACGCAATAGCCGCCCGTCACATGCAACACGATCTCGCCGCATGGATTGGTGGTGGCCGGGAAGCGCGCCGATTGCGCGCGCTGCGCCAACGCGCCGAGCAACGCCGCGCCATAATCCGCCCGATAGCGAGCCGAGCGGAAATCCCGCCCATCGGCAAACACCGGCTTGTCCCAAGCCTGCCCGGTGCGGTGATCTTCAAGCTTGTCGCCATTGATGAAGCCCGGCTCACCGTTGATATAGGCGCAGCGCGTCACCTCATCGAACACCTGCCGCGCATGCTGAGCAAGCGCGTCTTGCCGCGCCTCACCGCCGCGCATCACAGACCAGAATTCCTGATCCACCATCACCGAATTATTCGCCGTCCACAGCCCGCCTTCGGATTTGGCGCGGATGAAGCGGAAAATCCCCGTATCGCGCCACGATTTCGTCGCCATCCGCGCGGCCCGGCGCGCACCGCCAACTTGCACTTCAAGCGACAGGAAATGATCCACCAGCAGCGCCTGCTCCCACGGTGCCACCGCGTCCGCACGGCGGGCGGGGGCAATCACATGGTCACGTATGTTGATAAACGCGCGCATCAGCGAAATCGGCCCGGATGCCGGGCGGCCCTGCATCCCCGCAATTGGCGCACCGCACGGGCGAATGGCGGAGAAGTCGAGGAACAATGTGGTGTCGGCATTGCCTGCGAAGGTCATGCCCTCCAGCAACTCCACCGCCTTCGCCCAACCTTCACGGCTGTCATCAATCAACAGATGCGTGCCGCTCTCCGGCCGATCCGCACAAATCGCCGCACGAATGCGCGCCACCAGCGCATCATCATCCGTTTCGGTAATTCCCAACTCACCCGCCAGCGCGCGAAAGCCCGCCATATCACGCGGAAAATCCTGGTGCGACGGGTCAAGCCGCAACAACACCTCCGGCGCATTTGCCCAATCGACGGCGATCAGCTCATCATCATAAGCCCGCCCCACCCCGCTGCCGTTGAGCAGCAGATAGAATTTCGCAAATGAGGCAATGGCGGTGGCGCAGTTGGTGAACAACTCCATGTTCCGCCCCGGCTGGCCCGCATCGCCATGTTGCAGGTGGCGGCCCGAGGTGATCAGCGCGCCGGTGGCAATCGC
>CAIZGT010000437.1 GCA_903932545.1 uncultured Rhodospirillales bacterium | reverse complement strand
TTGACCCGGCAGGGGTTGCCGCCAAGGTGCGCGTGGTCGAGCCCACCGGCTCTGAAACCCAGGTGATGGCGGAGCTTGAGGGCCATCCCATCGTGTGCGCCTTCCGCGAGCGCATCACCCAGCATTACGGCGAATCTCTCCACATCACCCCCGACCCAGCCTGCGCGCATCTGTTTGATGCCGAGACCGGCAAGCGGCTTACATAAGGCAGGTATTCCCATGGACATCGCCGCCGAAACCATCGCCTGGACCGCCCCAAGCCGCACCCCCACAGCGCTGGCGCGGTTGTTCAACAACAAGGCCTTTCTGGTCACCATCTGCCTTTTCCCGGCGATGGGGCTTTTGCTGGTGTTTCTTACCTACCCGTTGGGCCTGGGCATCTGGCTGTCCTTCACCGACACCAAGCTCGGCCAACGCGGCGTGTGGGTTGGGTTAGAGAACTTCGAATATCTACTCGGCGACCGCGTGTTTCTCAACGCGGTTTGGAACACCATTTTCTACACCGCCGCCGCGACAATCTTAAAATTCGCGCTCGGCTTGTGGCTCGCATTGCTGCTGAACCAAAACGTGCCGTTCAAATCGCTGCTGCGCGCAATCCTGCTCCTGCCATGGATCACCCCCACCGTGCTGTCAGCCATCGCGTTCTGGTGGATTTATGATCCGCAATTCAGCATCGTGTCCTATGTTTTCAAAGACGTGCTGCATGTGGTGGACACCAATTTCGACTTCCTCGGCACACCCTTGCACGCGCGTTGGTCGTTGATCGTGGCCAATGTTTGGCGCGGGATTCCGTTCGTCGCGATCAGTCTGCTGGCCGGGCTGCAAACCATCTCGCCCTCGCTCTACGAAGCCGCGATGCTGGATGGCGCGTCATCTTGGCAGCGTTTTCGCCGGGTGACAGTGCCGTTGCTGATGCCAATTCTGGCGGTGGTGCTCACCTTCTCGGTGCTGTTCACCTTCGCCGATTTCCAACTGGTGTATGCGATCACCCGTGGCGGCCCGATCAACTCAACGCATCTGATGGCAACGCTGGCCTTCCAGCGCGCCATCCCCGGTGCGGCGCTTGGTGAGGGGGCGGCGATTGCGGTGTCGATGATCCCGTTCCTCATCCTGGCCACGTTGTTCAGCTATTTCGCCATCGGCCAACGCAAATGGCAGCAGGGAGGCGACAATGACTAAAATTGCGTTGAAGCCGACACAAGACGATCTGGTGGAGGTCGAGGGCGAGCTGATGGCGTGGGACAGCCAAGCCCGGCGCATTCTCACCGTCTATTTGCCGCTGGCCTGCTTTTTGTTCGTGCTGCTGTTCCCGTTCTATTGGATGGGCATCACCGCCTTCAAGCCTGACACCGAGTTGCTCGACTACCACAACAACAACCCGTTCTGGATTCATTCGCCCACGCTGCAAAATATCCGCGACCTGTTGTTCACCACCGAATATCCGCGCTGGCTGCTGATCACCATGGGCGTCTCGGTGGGCGCGACAATCATCTCGCTGTTCGCCAGTGTGCTCGCCGCCTATGCCATCCAGCGCCTGCGCTTTCGTGGCTCGCAATGGGTGGGGCTTGGGATCTACCTCGCCTATCTGGTGCCGCCCACCATCTTGTTCATTCCGCTCGCCCAGGTGGTTTACAATTTCGGCCTGTTCGACAGCCCGTTGGCGTTGATTCTCACCTACCCGACCTTCCTGGTGCCGTTCTGCACCTGGCTGTTGATCGGTTACTTCAAGTCGATTCCCTATGAGTTGGAGGAATGCGCGTTGATCGATGGGGCCTCACGCCTCCAAATCCTGCGTCGCATCACCCTACCGCTCGCGGTGCCGGGGTTGATTTCGGCCGGCATCTTCGCCTTCACCCTGTCGTGGAACGAGTTCATTTACGCCCTGGCCTTCATCTCCTCGTCGGAGAACAAGACGGTGCCGGTGGCGATCCTGACCGAACTCGTCCAGGGCGACTCTTACCATTGGGGAGCGTTGATGGCCGGCGCCCTGATGGGTTCGCTTCCGGTGGCCATTTTTTACTCGTTCTTCGTCGACTACTACGTCTCGTCCATGACTGGGGCCGTGAAAGAGTAGTCTTTGCCGTCAAGCGGCCGAAACAAGGCCGCACACGTTCAATGGAGGAATTCGTGCTAATCATCACTCGTCGCAAAACGCTTTTCACCGGCGCTGCCTTTGCCAGCGCCGCCTTGATGCCGAACTACGCCATGTCCGCGATCCAGGTCGCCGATGTGGCACCACCCAAGCTGCCCATCGAATCTGGAGCGTCGCTGCGCATCCTGCGTCCGGGCAAGATGGTGGACGCGGACGAGGTCATTTTCCGCGAGAACGTTGCCAAATTCACCGCCCAAACCGGCGTTGTCACCCGCGTGGACTTCGTCGGTTGGGAAGACCTGCGCCCGCAAGTGGGTGTTGCCGCCAACACCGGCGCGGGTCCAGACGTGGTGCTGGCATGGCCCGATGACCCGCATCTGTTCAGCGACAAGCTGATCGAACTGAGCGATATCGCCGAGTATCTCGGCAAGAAATACGGCGGCTGGTATAGCTTGGCCTAACGCTACGGCAAGAAATGGGGCACCAATAACTGGATCGCCGTGCCGATGGGCGGCACCGGCAGCCCGGCGGTGTATCGCAAATCCTGGCTCAAACAGGCCGGCTACGACAAATTGCCGACTGACCTGCCGAACTTCCTCAAGCTCGCGCAAGAGTTGAAGAAGATGGGCCATCCGTCCGGCTTCGCGCTGGGCAACGCGGTGGGCGACGCCAATGCCTATGCGCAATTCCTGCTCTGGGCGCATGGCGGCGCGCTGTCGGATGAGAACGGCAAGGTTGCGATCAACTCCAAAGAGACGATCGAGGCGCTGAAATACGGCAAGGAGCTGTATCAGACCTTCATCGCTGGCACCCTGGCTTGGCAGGATCCAAGCAACAACAAGGCCTTCATCGCCGGTGAGATTTCGCTGACACAGAATGGTGTGTCGATCTACTACGCACTCAAAAACAACCCCGCCACCGCCGAACTCGCCGCCGACACCGACCACGCGCCGATGCCGGTCGGCCCGTCGGGCAAGCGGCCGGAGACAGCGTTGATCCTCAATGCGATGGTGTTCAAACACACGAAATATCCGAACGCCGCGAAGGAATTCCTGCGCTTCATGATGGAGCAGGAACAATACGAGAAATGGCTCACCGGCTGCTTGGGCTATTGGGCACAACCGCTGAAAGCTTACGCGCAATCGGCAGTTTGGGGCACTGACCCGAAGTTGCTCGCCTATCGCGACGCCTGCGGCACCGAGTTCTGGAACGGCTACAAAGGCCCGATCAGCCAAGCCTCCGGCGCGGCGATTGCCGACTACGTCATCCCGCAAATGTTCGCCGCCGTCAGCAGCGGTGCTGCTACCGCCGAAGACGCGGTCAAAGAGGCTGAGCGTCGGGCGAAGCGCTTCTACCGCTAAGAAACAGCGCCTTGATCTGTTTGAACCGGGCCGGTTCAAACAGATCAATGGTGACCGCTCGGCCCGCTATCCAACCGCGAGTTGATGCAGGTGCGCTCACACTGACGTGAGCCCATTTTCTTGGACCGTTTTTGGCTGGAATTTTCCACTTATGATCC
>CAIZGT010000436.1 GCA_903932545.1 uncultured Rhodospirillales bacterium | reverse complement strand
CAATATCGATCCGCTCAACATACACGCGCGGGCCTTCACCCACCACAAATTGCATGTTGATCAGCTTCTTGGCGACATCGCGGGTAACCACCGGCTTCACATCAACAAAAGCATAGCCCTGCGCGCGCACCCGATCGCTGACCTTGGTCACGGCAGTATCGACCAAGCTGCCGTCATACCAATCATTCTCGTCGATGCCGACAACCTCGCGCAGTTCCGCCGGATCAACGTTCTTGAGGCTGCTCTTCACCTCAACCTTGCCCACAGCATACCGTTCGCCCTCACGCACCGTGAAGCTGACGAAGAACGCTGAACGGTCAGACGTCAGCTCGGCGGTGGGGATGCTGATATCAACATCGGCATAGCCGTTGCGCAGATAAAAACGGCGCAGCAATTCGCGGTCATATTGCAAACGGTCCGGATCATAGCTGTCCGTCGAGGACAGGAACCGCCACCAAGCTTCCTCTCGTGATGACACCACTTCGCGCAGGCGGCCTTCACTGAAGACGTGATTGCCGACGAAAGCGATTTTCGCGATGTAGGTGTCTGAGCCTTCATCGATCTCGAACACGAGATTAACCCGGTTCTGATCCAGCTTGACCACTTTGGCATCAACACGCGCGCCGAACCGGCCCTTTTTCGAGTATTCTTCGAGAATTTTCTGCTTGTCGGACTGCACCAGCGCCGTGGTGAACACCGAGCGCGGCTTGAGGCTGAGAACCTTCTTCAGCGCGTCATCCGTAACCTTCTTGTTCCCCTCATAGGCAACCTGATTGATGATCGGGTTTTCTTCCACCCGCACCACCAAGCTTGAGCCGTCACGGCGGAGCACCACGTCAGCGAACAGGCCGGTGGCGTAGAGCGATTTCAGCGAACGGTCGAGCCGCTCAGGATCGAAGCTGTCACCCTGCTGCACCACCAGATACGACACAATCGTGCCGCTCTCGATGCGCTGGTTGCCCTCCACCCGGATGGCGGCAATCACACCGGAGGGCGAGATCGCCTGGGCCATCCGGCGCACTGATGTGTCTTGCGACGCATCCTGCGCCATCGCTGGCCACATTGGTGCAACCAAGGAAAAACTGAAAACCGACACCAGCAGGGCAGCGCGCATGCGAACCAAGACCATTCTCCCCACTAGGCCCATCGACAGGCCTCAGCGTAATGCAGCAATAGAGCGGCAGCGACTCACCGCCAACCAGCCGCCTCGTTGGCTCGGCTTAGAATACAAGCCCCGCGCTTACAACACCACCCGACAGGGCGAGGTGATAAAATCGGCGATACACCATCAGGCCACGGCTTAGACGTGAAGATGACATCCAGTTTTCGGCTGATGGCGCGGGCGCTGGCGGCATATTAAAGCGAAGACAGCACCGCGGGTGCCAGCCCTGCAACCTTGGCGGCGGGGTGAGACGGATTGCGGAACCGCAATTCGCCATCACACGCCGCATCCGGTGCCAACGCACCGAACAACTCCACGCGCGATGCACAAGTCACCGCCACCACGCAGCGCGCTTCGGGGTGGGTGAGGAACTGACGGGCCTCACCTTCAAGTTCCAGTTGCTCGCGCAGCCTGCGCCACTCGGTGCGATCAGTGTCTTCAACAAACATCGCCAAAATGCCGGGCCGTGTGCCGGACAATTTGGCCGGTGCCAGCGCCGCCATCCGCCTGCGAATCGCCACCGCAACCTCGTCCTCGCGCGCGGCACGCGCGGCGAGCACAAACACACCTTGGCCCGCAGCCGTTACCGCAAGATGGGCCTGTGGGCCGAATTCGTCGCGCAAATTGGACATCAGTTGCGGCGCATTTGCCCGCGCCGTTGGCTGTTGACCACCGGCTTGTGCGGCGGCAAGCATCAGTGGATCCAGCCGCAGCACGCAGGCCTCATCGTGGTCCGCGCGCCGCTGTTCGTGCAGCATCACCTTGATACGGTCATGCAGGGCGGCAAGGCGGGCTTCTTCACCATTCAGCCCCTGCGGCAGCGTCAGCTTGAGCAGATATTTCCCCGGATGCGCCGACAGCCAGGTTTGCAGATCAGGATCGATACGGTCGATCAATTGCGCCCAAGCGCCGCGATGGACATCGCGGCCATCTTCGGCCGAAACCACATCACACACCACCTCGGCCGCAACCCCGTCACGTTCCAGCAGCAGGTCGAAATCGGTGCCGTCTTCCAGGCCACAATAGCGCACGCTGAAACCGCGTGAGCGTTGCAGCGCGGCGGTACGGAGCAGATGGAACACCGGCACCAGATTGTGCTCGCGCACCAAGCAAGCTGCCAGAGTTTCACGCAGCCGGTTTTGGCCGACCCCGCCCATCTCAGCCCCAGCGCGCAGAGCCTCCTGCATCAAGCCGATCACACAACGTTCGGAAGGGCCCGCTTCCACCGCAATGCCGCCCCGGCGCAGGCGTTCAATGCAAATTTCCAGCGCGTGCCATTGCAGCAACGCGCGACCCACGCGCTGGCTGCGCGCCACTTCGCGCGATATGTCTCCAATCCGCGCCGCCCAAAGTTTGGGACCGATCAGGGCGATAAAGGCGCTGATCACTTTCGCATCCGCGCGGCTTTGGGTGGTTGCGGCAGAGTTCGAGCCAACGAGCTTCGCAAGCGCCATCAAAACCTCCTCCCCGGAGATAACCGCCACATCAAAAAACGCAAAACGCGGATCAGAACGGTCTGTTCACTGATAGGTTTGCCACATCCATTCCGCGCAGGCGAGGTACTTCTACCTACTCAGCGTTACAACAAATTCACGATATCGAAATCATTTTCTGATTTCGGATCAATTCCGGGGTAGCGTCGCCTGCAACGGCGCATCTGGGTTCTGCGCTCGATGGCGCAGCAGATGGTCGGCCAGCACCAAAGCCATCATCGCCTCTCCCACCGGCACCGCACGGATGCCGACGCACGGGTCGTGACGGCCCTTTGTGAGTATCTCTACCTCCTGCCCCATTCGGTCCACCGACAGGCGCGGGGTGAGGATGGAACTGGTGGGCTTAACCGCAAAGCGCGCCACAATCGGCTGGCCGGTGGAAATGCCGCCAAGGATTCCCCCGGCGTGATTGGATCCGAAGACCACGCGGTTGCCGTCCATGCGCATCTCGTCAGCGTTTTCTTCGCCGGTGAGCGACGCTGCCTCAAACCCATCGCCGATTTCCACCGCCTTCACCGCGTTGATGCCCATCAAAGCGCTGGCGATATCGGCATCGAGCTTGGCGTAAATCGGGGCGCCCAATCCCGGCGGCACGTTCTCCGCCACCACTTCGATCACAGCACCACACGATGAGCCGGATTTGCGGATGGTGCTGAGATATTCCTCCCACTGTGCCGCGGCTTCCGAATCTGGACAGAAGAACGGATTTTCATCGATCTGCGCCCAATCCCACTGCGCGCGATTGATTTTGTGCGGCCCCATCTGCACGAGCGCGGCGCGGATGCGCACCTCGCCGAGCAGCTTGCGCGCCACCGCACCGGCGGCCACCCGCATCGCCGTCTCACGCGCAGAGCTGCGCCCGCCGCCGCGATAATCGCGCGTGCCGTATTTCAGTTCATAGGTAAGATCGGCATGTCCGGGCCGAAATTGCTGGGCAATCGCGCCGTAATCCTTGCTGCGCTGATCAACATTGGTGATCTCCAACGCAATCGGGGTGCCCGTCGTCATCCCCTCGAACACGCCGGAGAGGATGCGCACCTCGTCGGGCTCCTGGCGCTGGGTGGTGAATTTCGACTGGCCGGGGCGGCGCTTATCAAGCCAGGGCTGGATATCGGCCTCAGTGAGTGGAATGCGCGGCGGGCATCCATCAACCACGCAGCCGATCGCGGGCCCGTGGCTTTCACCCCAGGTGGTGACGCGGAACAGATGGCCGAAACTATTGTGCGACATTACTCGTTGCTGACCGAAATATCCGGCGCATCGGGGTTCTTCATGCCAACGATGTGGTAGCCGCAATCGACATGATGCACCTCACCGGAAAAGCCTGACGCGAGATCGCTGAGCAGATACAGCCCTGCCCCGCCGACATCCTCAATGGTGACGTTACGGCGCAGCGGCGCGTTATATTGATTCCACTTCAGAATGTAGCGGAAATCGCCAATGCCGGAGGCGGCCAGCGTGCGGATTGGCCCCGCGCTGATCGCGTTCACCCGGATATTGTCCATGCCCAAATCAGTCGCGAGATAGCGCACCGAGGCTTCGAGCGCTGCCTTGGCCACACCCATCACGTTGTAATGCGGCACCACGCGCTCAGCACCCAGATAGGACAATGTGAGCATCGAGCCGCCCGACCGCATCATCGCAGCGGCGCGCTTGGCGACCGCGGTGAAGCTGAAGCAGGAAATATCGAGCGCCTGCAGAAATACTTCGCGCGGGGTGTCAACATAACGCCCGCGCAGAAAGGCTTTATCGGCGAATCCGATGGCATGAACCAAAAAGTCGATCCCTTCCGGCCAAGCTTCCGCCAACATGGCGAAGGCGGAGTCGATGCTGGAATCGTCTGACACGTCGCACGGCACCACAATTTTAGCCCCGATGCCGTTGGCCAGCGGCCGCACGCGCTTTTCCAGCGCCTCGCCCTGATAGCTGAAGGCGAGTTCGGCGCCCTGAGCGGCGCAGGCGGCTGCGATGCCCCAAGCGAGGGAGCGGTCATTGGCCACGCCCATGATCAGGCCGCGCTTGCCACGCATCAATGTGCCTTGCGGAAGGGCGTTGGCTGTTTCGCCATCTTGCATGGGTCGGCTTTCCTCTGCGCGGGATGGATATTCCGCAGTGTGGTGGCATGGACCACGCCCAAAGGACAAGGGGGTGTTGCGCAATGCAAGACCAGCGTAAACATAGACAGGCGCGGGGAAGTGCCATCCGGAGCGGAAGAATGACCACCGAATCGATATCAACGCCGATCACGGACCCATTTGATGGGTTCGCATTGTGGTTTGCCGACGCGGTGGCGTGCGAGCCGAATGATCCCAATGCGATGACAGTGGCAACCGCCACTCCGGAAGGTGTGCCCGCCGCGCGCATTCTGTTGATGAAGGATTACGACCGGCGCGGCTTCGTGTTCTACACCAACAAGCACAGCCGCAAGGGCGATGAGTTGGCGGCCAATCGCCATGTCGCCCTGCTGTTCCACTGGAAGAGCCTGCTGCGGCAAATCCGAATCGAGGGCGTGGTGGAGGATGTCACCGATGCTGAGGCAGACATCTATTATAACTCCCGCCCGCGCGTTTCTCGGCTGGGGGCGTGGGCGTCGAGCCAGTCCCGTCCGCTGCCGGAGCGCGCCGAACTGGAACGCCGGGTGGCCGATGCCGAGCAGCGTTTTCCCGATGACATTGTGCCACGCCCACCTTACTGGTCGGGCTATCGGCTGATCCCGCATTATTTCGAGTTCTGGCAAGACATGCCGTTCCGCCTGCACGACCGCACTATCTTTACCAAAAGCGCTGATGGTTGGGCCAGCGGAAAGCTGTTCCCCTGAACCTGCCCGCCGAGCAGCGCGACACCGGCGCTCTGCTGATGCGGCTGGCTGGACGCGCGCCGATTGAGACACCGCTTTCGGCGGTGTTCGTCGGCGCGGACACGGTTTGGAAACTGCGCCGCGCGATCAAAATGCCATTTGTGGATTTTACCCCGCTTGCCGCGCGCGCGGCGGCAGCGGCGCGGGAGTTGGCGCTCAATCAGGTATGGGCGCCAGCGATGTATCGCGATGTTGTGGCCGTCACCGCGGGCCCCAACGGCCCCGAACTGGCGGGCGATGGGAAGGTGATCGATTATGTGGTGCGCATGGCGCGCGTGGCGGATGGGGATTTTCTACTCGCCCAGGCCGATTCTGGCCGGATTACGCCGCTGATGCTCGACCAGCTTGGTGATTTGATGGCCAGCATGCATGCCGCACTTGGCCCCGCGCAGGACGCTGACCCACTGGCGCTCGAAGCCATCACAGACGGCAATGTTGCCACCGCGTTGGCCGCCGGATTGCCGCAAGCGCGGATGCAGGCGTGGCATGATAGTGTGCGCGACTGGCTGGATCATCATCGCCCCTGGTTCCAAACCCGTGCGCAGGCTGGCTTCATCCGGCGCTGTCACGGTGATTTGCATCTGGGCAATCTGTGCGTGTTTGAAGGCCAATTGACGCCGTTCGATGCGCTGGAATTCAACGAGGCGATGGCGACCATCGACACCGGCTACGACCTTGCTTTTCTGCTGATGGATTTGGACATCAAGCTCGGCCGTGCCGCCGCCAACCGGGTGATGAACCGCTATCTGGCGCGCAATCCCGATCTCGACATGCTGCGCGCGATGCCGGTGTTTCTCTCGCTGCGCGCGCTGGTGCGGGCGCATGTGGCGGCCAACACCGGCCGCGATTGGCATGGCTATCTCGACTATGCCGAGACTGTTCTGGCAGGCGCGCCGCCGGTTGCGGTGGGAATCGGCGGGCTGCCCGGCAGCGGCAAATCCACCCTCGCCCGCCAGCTCGCACAGCACTTGGGGGCGGCGCCGGGGGCGGT
>CAIZGT010000435.1 GCA_903932545.1 uncultured Rhodospirillales bacterium | reverse complement strand
TCACCGCAGTCTCCGGCGGCGGACCAGCTTATGTGTTCCTGCTCGCCGAACTACTCGAAGCCGCCGCCATTGAGCAGGGCATTCCGGCCTTGCTCGCCCGTCGCATGGCGCGCCGCACCGTGGCAGGCTCAGGAGCACTGCTCGCCGCCAGCAGCGAAGATGCCGCGCAGCTTCGCCGCAACGTCACCAGTCCGAAAGGCACAACCGAGCAGGCGCTCGCCGTGCTGATGCAGCAAGCTGCCTGGCCCGCCACCATCTCGCGCGCCATCGCCGCAGCCACCGCGCGATCACGCGAACTCGCCGGCTGACAAATCCAACGTCAACGCTTATGTCTTGCCCATGCATGCAGATGATCTCGACACCAAACTGATCACCTCCGCCTTCACCTTGATCGCCGAGCGCGGGTGGGGTGGCTTGTCGTTGGCCGAAGTTGCGCGTCATGCAGATGAACCGCTCGCCCGTATGCGCAGCCGCATGCCGGACAAAGCCACACTGCTGATCCGCTTCGGCACGCTGGCCGATCGCGCCGCAATGACTGGTGCGCTTACCGACGGCCCGGTGCGGGACCGGATTTTTGATATCGTGATGCGCAGGATCGACGTCTTGCAAGCGCACCGGCCCGGTGTGGTTTCGCTGCTACGCGAACTGCCGCAAGACCCGCTCACCGCGCTGCTTGTCGCGCCGTTCTCACTGCGCAGCATGGCATGGCTGCTCGATGCGGTGCGCGTGGACACCAGCGGCTTGCGCGGCGCCTTGCGGGTACAAGGTATGCAAATCCTCTGGGTCGCCACCATCCGCGCCTGGACGCGCGATGAGAGCGAGGATTTGTCGCCGACGATGGCCGCACTCGATCAAGCGCTCAATCGCGCAGGGCAGGCGGAAAACACGCTCGCCGATATTCTGGGCCGGACCGCTTCGGACGACAGTGATCTGCCTCAGATGTGACGTTTGGGAACCGCAAGGTCAAATTGCTTTCCTCCCTGCCCTGCGAGGGCGTAACCTGCGATGCACGAATGCCTTCGCACGGAATGAGGAAATAATAATATGACCGAAACGCCGGTTCCCAATCCCTTCGCCTCGGTGATGAACCACGCCATGCAGGCGGCGGAAGACATGACCAAGATGTTGCAATCAATGAAGGTTCCTGCCGTGCCCGCCACCAACGAATTGATGGAAGCGCACAAGCGCAACCTGGAAGCCATGTCGGCCGCTAACCGCATCGCGCTCGAAGGCGCGCAAACCGTGGCGCGCCGCCATATGGAAATCGTGCAGCAAACGATGGCCGAACTGAGCGAAAGTCTGCGCGCGATGGCCAGCGTTGAAGCGCCGGCCGAGAAAGCCGCCAAGCAAACCGAATTGCTCAAGGGCGCGTTTGAACGTGCCGTGTCCAACACCAAAGAACTCGCGGACCTTATTCAGCACGCCAACGCCGAAGCCGTTGGCCTGCTCAACAAGCGCGTGGCGGACGCGATGGATGAAGCCAAAACGCTGATGGCACACTCGAAGTAAGACCATCGATCAACCCGTCATTGCGCGCGCAGTGACGGGATGGTCGTGTTTCATCGGATATTTTATCCGCCCCAAACGAAACGCATAAAAAAAGGGCCGCTGTTGCGGCCCTTTTTCGTATTTAAATTTCGACATTGCAAAAACCGGCAGCCGGATGCAAACGCCCGCCGGGCATTGATCTCAGTTGGCGTAACGAACGTCGCGACCAGTGGCATGGGCCACTTGATGGAAATTGCGGCTGGACACACCCAAGCGGCGCGCAATGCTCGCGGATTTGCTCGGTGTGGCAGTCATGCTGACGCGATCGTTGCCCGCAGCATAGCGGATTGTGTTTGCCGGGGCGCGCAAGACACCGTGGGAGGCCTTCATCGCGTTCTGGCGCTCGAGCTGGTCAATCTGCTGAACCAGGGCGCGAATACCGGCGAGAATGGCTTGGTTTTGCATCGGGTCAATCTCCTTAAGTCTCAACATCACTTCGATGATCAGACTGTGACGAATATCGACAAAAAACGTTAATCACAGATTGATGATCACCCGAGAGTGTTGCGAAACGCGCCATTGGAATCTCACAGATTTTTGAATGGCATTCAGCTGCCGTCCCAAACTGGGCTTTCCACTGATCTCAACACCACAATCTCAGCCTCATGCAGATAAACTTCGTATTTTCAATACGTTGCGTAAAACCAACCT
>CAIZGT010000434.1 GCA_903932545.1 uncultured Rhodospirillales bacterium | reverse complement strand
GCAATCGGCTTGGCCGGACGGTTCTGACGCAGGGTGGACGCACCATCGGCCACCATATTCCAGCATGCTGCGGTGAGCGCCTTGCGGCTTTCAAACTTTAAAGGATCGAGCGGCTGGTGTAGAAGCACTGAGGCGCGCAGACCCTTATGCTGCGCCAAGCGCCAGAAATGCGAGCCGATATCCATGTCGCCATACCATGCGAACAACGGCCTCGCCGCCCGCCCGGTCGGCAGGCCGGCGAGGCGGTCATACACCACCGAAATAGGCTGCACGATGGGCGGCAAGCCGGATTGCGTCACCGGCAGTTCGGCAATTGAGAGGAAGGCACTGCGGAACGGCAACACGCGCGAGCCGTCGCTGGTGGTGCCTTCCGGGAACAGGATCAGGCAATCACCGCTGCCCAGGCGCGCGCGCATATCGTCACGCTCGCTCGCGGTGCTGCTACGCTTACGGCGAACGTAAACCGTGCGACCCAGGCGCGCGAGGGTGCGCACCACTGGCCAGCGGCTCACTTCTTCCTTGGCAATAAACGAGGCCGGCAGCACACCGCCCAGCACTGCGATATCAAGCCATGATGAGTGGTTGGAGACGAACACCACTGGGCGCCCATCCTCAGTGGTATATGACACCTGCCCGATGGTGCGCACATCCAAACCGATCAGGCGGCAGACCACGCTCCAGTAGATTCTCGCGAAGGTTTGGCGTGCGGGCCCGGAAAACAGCACCAACACCGACTGAATCGCAATCGCCAAAAACGTCCATATCAGGGTGATCAGACCCCGTCGGACACAACGAATGCGGCGCAGCATCAGGCGTTGACGCGGCAATGCGATCAGCGACCAAGCGTTGTCGTCGATCGGCTGCTCTGGACGGCTCAACAAAGGAAGGCGGGCGGCCTTCAAGCGCATGGGCATTTTTGACATCGCTTGGAGATACGCCCCCAACTGCGTCGAAACAATGAAGCATACATGACGGTTGTTTGACAGTTTGATCGAATTTTGATGATGCCTTAGCCCGGCGGCGGCACAATTTTCATCACGAAGGACGTTGCTGGCTCACCCGGCCCGAACGGCCCCGGTACTTTGTTCACAATCACCGGCAGCGAACGCAGATATGCCACCACGGCGTTCATATCGGCGTCGGTCGCCCCGGCGAAATCTTGCCACGGCATCACTGGTGCCAAAACCCGACCATCGGGTCGTTCGCCGGTTTTTAGGGCGTGCAGAATTTGCGCGTCTGTCCAGTTGCCAAGGCCGGTTGCCTTGTCGTTGGTCAAATTGGGTCCATACAAAAATGCCCAAGCCGGGAACGGCAAAGCCCACTTCACTGCCCCCAAGGTGGCGCGATGCATCCTCTTTGCCAAGGAAATGGCCTGGGGTGTGGCAATGCGTGCACGCCATAATGGCTGCGAGATACTGCCCGCGCTGCACAAGCGGGTCGCTTTGTGATTGCGCAAACGTCGGAGCGGAACACAAAACAGTGATCAGTGTTGTCAGAATCCCAATATAGCGCTGCATATTATCCCCCTCTGCTTTGGGGATAATACCAACGCAGCCTCCCCGATAACAACAATATTAACGTCGTGTAATCCGCGTAGCTTGCAATTTGTTACAAGCCACCGTATCGAAAAAGCCGCATTCGACATTCGATAAAACGACGATAGTCAGTTCTGTTTAGAAGGCCAAAACCTCACCGAGGGTGATTTTTATGGCTGTACCGCCTGGGAGATATGCGTGAAAACGATTCATCTTATAAATTGTTTTTATACAGGAACGGGCGGTGCAGAACAGCGTACAGTCGAACTTTATCGCATCTTATCGCAATATGGTCGCGTTCAAGTTTGGACGACTACGCAAGTTCCTTCAGAAATAGCAGAACAGATTCCAGTTAAACTGCTCCGCCCCAAAAAATTGGCTATGCCGATGTTTGGAACGTTTGTTTTTGTTGGAGCGTATTACTGGCTATCACGCTATTTCAAGTTTGCGTTTCCCAAACGGGTTGTCATCATCCACAACACCGTTGGAAATCATAATTTCCGTAATTTCGCGCGCCGCGCCAGCGCCTGGGGACGGCACGTGGAGTTTGTGTATGCCGGCAAGGAAGCACAGCAAGAGGCGGGCTTTCCTGGGCCGATACACTCGTCTCCAGTTGATCTCACGCGGTTCAAGCCGCAGCCAAAAGCCGGACGTAGCGGATTTTGCGTTGGGCGTTTGAGCCGCGATGAATTGAACAAGTTCAGTCCTGATGATCCGGCGCTGCTCACGCGCTTGGCCGTATCCGGCGTGCAGGTCCGCATCATGGGCGGCAGGTGCCTTGCGCCATTGCTTGATGCGGATTCAGGGGTTGAATTGCTGCGATGCGGCGCGGAGCCAGCGCATGAGTTCCTCAACACGCTGGATTGCTTTTATTACAACACGTCGTCGCACTGGTTTGAGTCATTCGGCCGCGTTGTGTTTGAGGCGATGGCCTGCGGGTTGCCGGTCGTGGCGAAGGCAGACGCGGGATATGCGCCGTGGATCCGCTCGGGCGAGAACGGATTTCTGTTTCACAGCACCGCCGAGGCCGAGGCACAGATTGCAGCCCTGCGGGATGACCCGGCACTGCGCGCGCGCATCGGAACCGCGGCGCGGCAGACGGTTGAGAGGATGTATGACGAGTCATTCCGCCTCGCCATGCGGGATTTCTATTTCGGCTCAGCAAGCTCCGCCACGCAAACGGCCACGGCCGGATAGTTCACCTTGCCGCTGCCCAACAGCGGCACCGCCTTCACCACCTGCACATTGCGCGGAACCATAATCTCCGCGAGACCGCGTCCGCGTGCGAAGTCCAACAGGCTGCGCGCTGTGGCGTCCGGCTGGGTGGTGACGAGCACCAACGCCTCCCCCTTGCGCGCATCCGGCACCGCGATCACCGCATGCTGCGCGTGTGGCCAACAGGCATGGGCGAGTTCTTCGCAACCATCGAGTGAGATGCGTTCACCACCAGGTTTGGCAAAGCGCTTGGCGCGACCGATGATCGACATGAAGCCGTCGGCATCAAGGCTGACGATGTCGCCCGTGTTGTACCAGCCATCTTGCGGCGTTTCGATCAGATCTGGCTTGGCTGGGCCAATGCTGCCGATCATCACGTTTGGCCCGCGTACCACCAACACGCCGCCCTCACCGTTCTCAACCGGCTCCAGCCGATGCTCGATGCCCGGCAGAATGCGGCCCACCGCGCCGGTGCGATAATTGGATTTGCTGGTGGCGGCGAGGGCGGGCGCGCATTCGGTGGTGCCATAAGCCGACATCACCCGAACGCCAAACCGTTCGGCATACAGCGCCTTGGTGCTGTCACGCAGCTTCTCGGCTCCCGCAAACACGTAGCGCACCATGTGGAAATCATACGGATTGGCAAACCGCGCCCAGCCATTAAGGAAGGTGTCCGTGCCGAAGATGATGGTGCTGTCGGTGTCATACATCGCTTCCGGCACCATCCGGTAATGCAGCGGCGACGGGTAGAAGAACACCCGCGCGCCGATCAGCAGCGGCAAAATCGTGCCGCCGGTGAGGCCGAAGCTGTGGAACATCGGCATCGCGTTCAGCACGCGGTCGGCTGGGCTGAAATCCACCACCGAGATCACCTGCGCCCAGTTCGCCAGAATGTTGCGATGGCTGAGCAGCACGCCCTTTGGCGCACCTGTGGTGCCGGACGTGTACAGAATGGCCGCCGCCGTGTCGGGCCGTGTGTGCATGCCCGGCAGACGCTCGGGGAATTTCGCGTCGAGCAACCCGCGCAGCTTATCACCGCGCGTGATGCCTGCGCGCACATCCTCCAGCCAGATGAAGGTGACATGCCCCTCCATCCGCGCCACCGCCTTCTCCAGCTTGGCTTTGGTGATGAACGTGCGAGATGAGATCACAAACCGCGCCCGCGCCGCACGGCAGGCGTCGAGCATCACCTCGGGGCCGGCCGAGACGTTGAGCAAAGCGGGCACGCGGCCGAATGCCTGCAACGCCATGAACGTCACCAGCGCGCCCGAGGCATTGGGCAGCATCACGCCCACGCGAATGGCGCGGTTCAATTCGGCATAGAGATCTGCCGCCATCCCATGTGGTGGCGGCACCAGCGGGGCGGAGAGAGTTTGCCTGGTGTGAGCTGCCAATTTGCGGCCCAGCACCGCTGCCCCCACGATCAGCCGCCCGTATGTCACCGGGGTATAAGTGATGTCGTTGCAGGCGATGCGCTTCGGGCCGAAGATGGTTTGTGTGTCGATCAGCGCGCGGAACAGGCTGCGATCAATGTTGCGGCTGGCGAAGCTGGCTTGCTCCATCACCGACTGTAGCTCCCGCGCCAGCGCCTCGCGCCGGGTGCGGCCGTGCAATGCGTCGGGCACAGACAGCCGCACTGCCGGGTGCACCACAACGGTGAATTGTGGAAAGGCGCGCAGTCGCACCAGCCCCTTCAGCCAGCCGAGCACCGTCCATTGCGGCCCATCGATATGGATCGGCACGATCTGTGCGTTGGTTTTGTCGGCAATCATGCCGGTGCCGGGGTAGATTTTCATCAACTGGCCCGAGCGCGAGATGCGGCCTTCAGGGAAGATCATCAGCCGCTCACCCGCTTCCACCGCGCGGATCATGGTGCGCACGGCGTAGGGGCTGATCGGGTCCACCAGCAAATTGTCCACAGCACTCACCGCCGCGCGCGCCCACCATTTGCGCACGATGAAAGCATTCACCACGAAGGTGATCTGCGTGTTCATCGGCAGGCAGGAGCCGACCAGAGCGCCGTCGATGTATGAGACGTGATTGACGGCGTAGATCACCGGGCCGTCGAGATGTTTCAGATGCTCCAGGCCGCGCACCTGCACACGGTGGAAAATCTCGAAATACAACCGGGTGAAGCCGCGCAACGTCTCACGCGGCCAGACGCGCGCCATCCAGATCACCACGGCGAAATTCACCCAGGCGGTGAGGGAGATAATGCGCGGCGCACCCACGCCCGCGCGCACCAGAGCGGTGGTGGTCAACGCCCCGATCACGATCAGCGCGGCGTTGGCGATGTTGTTGGCGCCGATCATCCGCGAGCGGCTACCGGGGTCGGAGCGTTCCTGGATTGTTGCGTAAAGCGGCACGCTGAACAGGCCGCCGCAGATGGCGAGCAGCGTGAGGTCAAAAAACGCGCGCCACATCAGCGGCACCGCAAACCAGCCGATGGCGCTGCTCACCTCTGGCACATGTGCGGCAAGGGGCGCGCAGATCGCGGCGAAATCCCATGCGGTGATGGAGATGCCGAGTGCTGCGAGCGGCACGTAGCGCACCGTGACTTCGCCTTTGAGGATGGCTGCACACATCACCGAACCCGCGCCGATCCCGATGGCGAACATCGCGAGCAAAATCGTCACCAGTGCCGAGCCGCCGCCCAGCACGTCTTTGCTGATGATCGGGAATTGCGCGATCAGGATCGCGCCCAGCGTCCAGAACCATGACAAGGCCAGGATCGCCAGCCAGATCGGGCGATTTTGCCGGGCGAGTTGCATCACGTCCCAGGTTGCAGCGGCGATGTTCCATTGCGGCTTCAGGCCCGGCTGCTCGGGCGCTGCCAACGGCACCCGCCACGCGGCGACGAGGCCCGCTAGCGCCACCGCCAAGCCGAGGGCGGAGATCACTTCAACGCCGGTATCGAGCAAGATCAGCGCGCCGCCGAGGATGGTTCCGAGCAGGATGCCCATGAACGTGCCAGCCTCGATCAGCCCGTTGCCGGCCACAAGTTCATGGTCTTGCAGATGTGTGGGCAGGATGGCGTATTTCAGCGGCGAGAAAAACGTGGCCTGCATCCCCAGCCCGAACAACACGCCGAGCAAAGCCGGGATGTTGAAGCTGAGAAAACCCACCGCCGCCAGAACCATCAGCCCAACTTCCCAAAGCTTGGTCAGGCGGATTAGCCGGGATTTTTCGCCCCGATCGGCAATTTGCCCGGCGGTGGCGGAGAACAGCAAATAAGGCAGGATGAAAATCCCGCTCGCCATCGCCACAATCTCCGGTCCGCCTTCCGACGCTTTGAACAGCGCCAGCACTGCCAGCGCGTTCTTGAACAGATTATCGTTCAGCGCCCCCAGCGCCTGTGACAAAAACAACGGCAGAAAACGTCGCGTGGTCAGCAGGGGCGGCAGGGGCACAGCAAACTCCGATCAGTCAGCGAGGCCGGAGCGAACCTCGACCGTTACATGCGACAGGCCAGCCAGACCAGCGAGGCGGCCGTGGTAGAAATCCGCATTGCGTCGCCCGGATGTGGCGATGCTGAGGATTGCGCCAAGATGCCCCGGCCCGAGACGCCACAGATGCAGGTCCATCACCACATCGCCCTCGGTCTCCACAATACGCCGCATCTTGGCACTCAGATGCATATCAGGGTTCATGTCGAGCAGCACGGCGCCGGTGTCGCGAATTAAAGTGTAGGCCCACGAGGCGATTACCACCGCGCCCACCAAACCGGCCAGCGGGTCCATCCACATCCAGCCAAAGGCGCGGGCCAGAACCAAGGCGGCGATCACCAGAACGGATACGGCGGCATCGGCCAGCACATGCATGAAGGCGGCGCGCATGTTGTTGTCGTGGTGGTGCTTGTGGTCTGAATGGTGATCATGGTTATGGTCATGGTCGTGATCATGGTCGTGGTCATGGTCATGAACGCCATCATGGCCATGGCCGTGATGATGATCACCCCCCAACAGCCACGCGCTGGCGACGTTGACCACCAAGCCCAGCACCGCAATCGGGATTGCCTGGGTGAAGTTGATATCACCCGGATGCAGCAGGTGGTCGAGCGCTTCATAGCCGATCAGAATGGCGATCATTGCCAGAATGGTGGCGGAGGTGAATCCCGCCAGATCGCCGAGCTTGCCGGTGCCAAACGCAAACCGCGGGTCATGGGCGTGCTTGCGCGCGTAGGTATAGGCGAGGGCTGCAATCAACAGCGCGCCGGCGTGGGTGGACATGTGCAGCCCATCAGCCACCAGCGCCACCGAGCCGAACAGCATGCCGCCACCGATCTCCAGGATCATCATGGCGATACACAGAACGATCACCGCCCATGTGCGCTTTTCGTTGCGCTCATGGGCGGTGCCGAGGAAGAAATGGGTGTGACCGTCGGACATGCTCATAACGAGATTTGTATCACGCGGGGCGGTGGCGGCCAATCATCCGTCCCATCAATGACGATGTCTCTACTTCATATCCACCCTCGCCAGATCGATGAACCAGCTTTGCGGTGAGACGAAATTCGTCACCTTCGTGCTCATCGCGCGCGGATTTAGGTCGTGGACGATGTAGAGCCAGGGCGGATTGTCCACCAGCCGCTCATGCAGCTTTTGCGTCATGGCGGATATCTCTGTCGGATCAGTGGCGGATTCGAGTTTGGCCAAAGCCGACTCGAATTCATCGTCCTTCCAGTGCTCAAAATTGAACCCGGCCGGTGAGAAATTCGCCGAGGTGAAATAGCGGCTCATCACCGACACGTCCGAACTGGGCGAGGAGACGTTGATCACCATCGAGCCTTTGAGGTTCGGGCTGTCCGGCACGTAGCGCGCAGCCCCCAGCAGGGTGTTCCACTCCACCACCTCGAAGGAGACATCAACATTGCAATTCTCCTTCAGGCTCTGTTGCAGAAACTCATTCATCGGCATCGGCAGCATCTGGCCGGAGCCGGACGGCGAAATCATCGCCTTGAACGTCAGCGGCTTGGCAGCGGTAAAGCCCGCTTCGGCCAGCAGCGCCTTCCCCTTGGCAGGGTCGAGCTTATAGTGATTCGCGGGGTGGCCAAAATTTGGGTCAGACGCTTTGAGCCAGCCCACCGACGGCTCAGCGGTGCCCGCCAGCAGCGAGACGAGGCCTTCACGGTCGATGCAGTAATTCAGCGCCTGCCGAACGCGTACATCCGCCACCGGCGAATTGGTGGCGCCGATGTTGAAGAACCAGGGCCACACATGCGGATACGAGCCGGTGGTGATTTTGAAGCCGGCCGATTTCAGGCTCTCAAGCCCATCCGGCGGCGGCACTTCGATCCAGTCCACTTGGCCGGAGCGCAACGCGGCCATCCGCGTGTTGGCCTCAGGCATCGGCAGCAGGACGACTTTGTCCAGATGCGCCATGCCGGATTTGTTCCAGTAGCCGTCGAATTTCTCCAACTCCACCGAGACGCGCGGCACGAACTTGCTGATTTTGAACGGGCCGGTGCCAGCGGCGGGCAGCAAGGCCACTTTCGCCCAATCCTTGCCCGCCGCCTCAAACGACGCGGGCGAGGTGAACAGCGGATAGACCATCATGAACGGGAAATATGATGCCGGGCGGGTGGTGGAGATTGCCACCGTGAAATCGTCAATCTTCTTGTAGCTCGCCAACAATGGCGCGCGGGCGCGGGTGATGCCACCGGCGGCGGGCTCAAACTGTGGGCTGTCCTTGTTAAAGAACCGTTCCATGTTGAACATCACCGCGTCCGCGTTGAAATCGGTGCCGTCATGGAATTTCACGCCATGGCGGAGATGGAAAATCCAGGTTTTTGGATCGGCTTTGTCCTGCTCCCAGCTCTCCGCGAGGCCGGGGCGAAGGCCTGCAAGCTTGTCGGCCGAGGAGAGATCCCACAGCACGAGCCCTTCAAAGATCGGATAGCCGAGGAAGCGCATGCCCTCGAAGCCGTTGTTGGGCAGGCCGGTGGTGGTGGGCACATCGGCCGCCGTCATGGCGATCCGCAGAACCTTCTCGGCCTGCGCGGTTACAGCAACGAGAGACAGCGTGGCGGCGAGCAGCAACTTGCGCATCATCGTTCTCCTGTAGAAAGAAAGACGGACTAACTTTTCACATCCATTGCCGATCTCAGCCCGTCGCTGACCATGTTGAAGCAGATGGACGTGGTAAAAATGCACAGCCCTGGCAGCATCGCGACCAAAGGCTGGTTATAGATTGCGGTGCGCAGTGTGTTCAGCATAAGCCCCCATTCCGGTTCCGGCGGCTTGGTGCCAAGGCCCAGGAATGACAGGCCCGAGGCGAGGATCATCGAGACCGAGATCAAATTGGTGGCATAGACAAAGATCGGCCCCAGCACATTGGGCAGCACATGCACCCGCACAATGGTGAACGCCCCGGCCCCGGAGGCGCGGGCGGATTCCACGTAATCCAGCACGCGCACCGAGGTTGTCACGCTCTCCGCGACGCGGATGATCGGCGGGATGAACACCAAGGTGAGCGCCAGCACCGCGTTGAATATCCCCGCCCCCAACGCGCCCGAGATCGCCACCGCGAGCAGCACCGAGGGGAAGGCATAGAACACGTCAGTTACCCGCATGATCAACATGCCGAGCCAACCGCCGGCGAACCCCGCGATGATGCCGAGCGTGCCGCCAATGGCGAACGCAATCGCGACCGGAGAAATGCCCAGCGTCCAGCTCAACCGCCCACCATAAATCAGCCGGGTCACCATGTCGCGGCCCAGCTCGTCAGTGCCGAGCGGATAGCCAGGAAAGCCGATCGGTTTGAGGCGGCGGATCATGCTGCCCTGATACGGCGAGTGCGGTGCCACATAGGGCGCTGCGATCATCACAATCAGCATTAACAGCAGAACGCCTGCACAGAACAGCGTGAGCTTGTCGCGCTTGAGGCGTTTGAGAACGCCGTCCCAATAGCCTTGGGCCCGAGAGGTTTTCAATGTTGCAGTGGCCATCAGCGGCGCATCCTTGGGTCGAGCAGCGCCTGGGCGAGGTCAACGGCGAGGTTAAGGCCGACGAAGAACATCGAAAGCACCAAAATGGTGGATTGCAGCACCGGAATATCCCGCTGAAAAATCGCATTGTTGAGCAACAAGCCGGTGCCGGGCCAGGCAAACACTGTTTCCACCAAAATCGAACCGCCCATCAGATATCCAAGTTGCAACCCCATCACCGCAAGCGCCTGCGGGGCGGCGTTCTTGACCACATGCAGCATCAAACCGCCCCGCTTCAGCCCTTTTCCGCGCAAGGTGGTGATGAAATCTTGGTTCAGAATATCGCCCACAATCCCGCGCAATGTGCGGGTGACGATGCCCATCGGGATCACGCTCAGGGTGATGGCGGGAAGCACCAGATGGCTGAGATGCTCCCAATCCAACGCCCACGCTCCCGATCCATCGGGCGAGGCGCCCATCGACGGGAGCCAATTGAGGATCACGGAGAAGATCACCACCATCACCATGCCGAGCCAATAATGCGGCACCGACACGCCGGCCACGGCAATGCCCACTGCAAGGCGGTCGATCCAAGTGCCGCGAAACGCGCCGGCGACGCTGCCGAACAGCGTGCCGAGCGGAAAGCCGATGGCGGCTGATGCCAAAGCGAGCACCAGAGTATTCGCCAGCGCGGAATGCAAATCGGGCCAGATATCACGCCCGGTTGCCAGTGAGCGACCCAGATCGCCTTGCAGAATGTGGAACAGCCAGATGCCGAATTGCACGGGCAGCGGCTTGTCCAGCCCATAGCTTTCCTTCACCTGCGCGATCACATCGGCGGGCGCGTCTGGCGGCAAGATCGCGTTGATCGGGTCACCCGGGGCGATATGCACCAACAGGAAGCAGAACAGCGACACAGCAAGCGCGATTGGCAGCGAATAGAGCGCGCGGCGGAAAATTGTGCTGATCATGCCAACACCTCCGCATGTTGATGAATGCAGCGGGCGCGATGACTGCCAAACGCTCCATCAAGGTTCGGCACCGCCTCCAGACACGCTGCATCCGCCGATGGGCAGCGCGGCGCAAACGCACAACCGGCGGGCAGGCTGGCGAGGTTTGGCGGCGAGCCGGTGATGGTGGTGAGCCGTTTGCCGCGCATCCCCTCATGCACCGTCGCACCGAGCAGGCCTTGGGTGTAGGGGTGACGGGCGGTGCGCATAACATCGCGCACTGAGCCTTCTTCGACGAAACGCCCGGCATACATCACCGAAATCCGGTCCGCGATCTCACCTGCCACGCCGAGATCATGGGTGACGAAAATCACACCCATGCCGAGCTCTTGCTGCAATCGGCGCAGCAGCAGCAGGATTTGGATTTGCACCGTGGCATCAAGCGCCGTGGTTGGCTCATCGGCGAGCAGCAGCTTGGGGCGGCACGAAAGCGCGATGGCGATCATCGCGCGCTGGCGCAAACCGCCGGAGAGTTCATGCGGATAAGCCGCCAAGCGCCGCTCGGCCGAGGGGATTTGCACCAGATCAAGCAATTCCAGCGCGCGCTTGTGGGCGACGGCTTTCGACACGCCCTCGTGGCGGATCACCGTCTCGGTGATCTGCTCGCCGATGGTGAACACCGGGTCGAGGGCCGTCATCGGCTCTTGAAACACCATCGCCACCGAGCGGCCACGAATCGTCTCAATTTCGCGCTCGCTGGCGGCGATGATGTCGTAGCCGCCCACTTGCAACGTGCCGGTCATTACCGTGCGCGCGGGCGGGTTGAGGCGCATCAATGCACGCAAAGTGACGGATTTTCCGGAGCCGGATTCGCCCAGGATGCAGAGCACCTCACCCTGATTGAGATCGAAATCCACGCCATTGACGGCGTGCACCGTGCGGTCACGCGAGACGAATTTGACCGTGAGGTCACGAACACGAACCAGGGCGCTCATACCGCAACCGCCTCCGCAAGGAAGCAAGCGGCATGATGATCAGCCCCGATCTTCACCATTTCCGGCTCAGCCGCGGAACAGCTTGGCAATGCCTGGGCGCAGCGGGGGTGGAACCGGCAGCCGGGCGGCACGTTCACCGGATTCGGCGGATCGCCCGTCAGTGGCGGCGTGGTGCGACGATGATCTGGGTCCATCGACGGGCGGCTGGCACGCAATGCGCGGGTGTAGGGGTGGGAGGGATGCGAATACAGCTCCTCCACCGGCCCAATTTCCACCACGCGGCCAAGATACATCACCAGCACACGGTCTGAGATGTATTGCACCACG
>CAIZGT010000433.1 GCA_903932545.1 uncultured Rhodospirillales bacterium | reverse complement strand
GTCTCTGCCGTTGGCATGATGCGGCCGAACACCTGGATTTGCCGCGCGAGTTGTTCGCAGCGGCTGCCGGGGCTTTCCAACGACATCAGCAGGCTGGCCTTGACCTGCGCGCGGGCGCGGTTGAGTTCAGCCTGGGTGACGCTGTGCTGCACCTTACCAAGTTCTTCAAGCGTAACCGGTATCAGCTCTGCCGCCTCGCTCTCGCCGGTGCCCGCATAAATGCCGAACACCCCGCCATCAGCATAGGGCGAGGCGAAGGAGTAGATGGCATAAACCAGCCCGCGCTTCTCGCGCACTTCCTGGAACAGCCGCGACGACATGCCGCCACCCAACAGCGTGGCGAGCAGCATCGACGGGTAATACATCGGATCGCGATAGCCAACCGTGGGGAAGCCCAGCACGATATGAACTTGGTCCAGATCACGCGCCTCACGGAACTCACCCCCAGCATAAATGCCCGGGAGCGGGCCGGGGGCTGGCAGCTCTGGCAGATCGGCGAAATGCTGCTGGACGAGATCGAGAAAACGGTCGTGCTCGATGTTGCCAGCCGCCGCCACCACGATGTTGGACGCCGTGTAGTGCCGCTTCATGTAGCCCATGAGCGTATCACGCCGCATGCCACGGATCAGGTTCTCGGTGCCAAGCACGGGGCGGCCCATTGGCTGGCTTGGGAACGCCGTCTCTTGGAAATGATCGAAGATGATATCGTCTGGCGTGTCATTCGCCTGCCCGATTTCTTGTAGGATCACGCCACGCTCACGCTCCATCTCATCTGGATCGAAAGTGGAGTGCGTCAGAATGTCGCCGATAATATCGGTGCCGAGGGCGGCATCTTCCTTTAACACTTTGACGTAATAGGCGGTCTGTTCACGCGCGGTGTAGGCGTTGATCTGCCCGCCGACATTCTCAATCTCCTCGGCAATTGCCGCCGCTGATCGCCGTTCGGTGCCTTTGAACGCCATGTGTTCGAGGAAATGCGACGCCCCGTTTTCGGTGGCCAGCTCATGGCGCGTGCCGGTGGCCACGTAAGCGCCGAGCGAGACCGTCTCCACACGGGTCATGCGTTCGGTGACGATGGTCAGGCCGTTATCCAAGCGGGTGAGGCGAATGGCCTCGTTGTCATCACTCATGCGGCATTCCTTGACACCAGAGCCCGCACCTCGGCCTCGATCACCTCGATCTCAGCGGGGACGCAGGTATAGCGCTCTTCACGTTCATATAGGTCTGCCAGATGCGCAGGCAGAGGGGGGTGGATTCCGGTGGCAGCCATGATCGCATCAGGGAACTTGGCCGGATGCGCGGTGGCCTCGGCAATAATCGGCACGCCCTCGCGGCCCAGCGCGCGGGCGGCTTCGATGCCGATGATGGTGTGCGGGTCGGCCAGATATCCGCTGGAGGCATGCAACGCCTTGATCGCGGACAGAGTTTCATCGTCGCCCATGCGGTAGCCGACGAACAGCGCGGTGGCCTTCTGCCACGCCTCATGGCTGATCGGCATTTTGCCGGTGGCACGAAATTCCACCATCGTGGCGGCGGTTTTGGCGGCGTCGCGGTCCAGCAATTCGTAAAGGAGACGCTCGAAATTCGAGCTGACCTGAATATCCATCGACGGTGACAGGCTCGGCTCGACGCCCTTCGCGCTCATGTCGTTATGCGCCAGGAACCGCGCCAGAATATCGTTGCGGTTGGACGCCACCACGAGGCGACCAATCGGCACCCCGATGCGCTTGGCGGCATAGGCGGCCAGCACGTTGCCGAAATTGCCGGTGGGCACCGCGAAATCAATCTCACAATCCGGCGCGCCGAGCGCCAAAGCGCCGGCGACATAATACGGGATCTGCCCCAGGATGCGCGCCCAGTTGATCGAATTCACCGCCGAGAGATGCACTTCCGAGCGGAACGGCACATCGGCAAACATCGCCTTCACCAAATCCTGGCAATCATCGAACGTGCCAGCCACCGCAAGGTTCTTGACGTTCGCGGCAAGCACGCTTGTCATCTGGCGGCGCTGCACTTCCGAGGTGCGGCCTTCCGGATGCAAGATCACAATATCCACGCGCTCACGCCCGGCGCAGGCTTCAATCGCGGCGGAGCCTGTGTCACCGGAGGTGGCACCCACGATCGTCACGCGCTCATCACGCTGGCTCAGCACATGGTCGAACAAGCGGCCCACCAGTTGTAGAGCCATGTCTTTGAAGGCGAGCGTCGGGCCGTGGAACAGCTCCTGCGTCCAAAGATTGGGGCCGAGTTGGATCAGCGGCACCACGGCGGGGCTGCCGAAATTGGCGTAGCTCTCACGGCACAGCCGCAGCAGCGTGGCCTCGTCGATGCAATCCCCCACGAAATCGCGCATCACACGGGCGGCGAGGTCGGGGTAGGGCAGGCCACGCATGGCGCGCAGTTCATCCGCCGAGAAATGCGGCCAGGATTGCGGCATATACAAACCGCCATCCTCCGCCAGCCCCGCCAACAACACGCCAGAGAAATCGCGCACCGGAGCTTGGCCGCGAGTGGAGATGTAACGCATGGAAGTTTCAGTCCATTGAAGACGAGGCGTGAGTCTTACACCAAATATCGTGATGTGAGATGCGCGCGGAAATCAGATTGGTCCAGCGGTTTGCCGGTCGCATGGCGCAACATGTCGTTAAACCCGCGCAAACTGCCCTGGCTGTGCACCTTCGCACGCAACCAGCCGAGCAGCGGGGCGAAATC
>CAIZGT010000432.1 GCA_903932545.1 uncultured Rhodospirillales bacterium | reverse complement strand
CAACTTCCAAGCAGCTGCCAGCACTGCGGCACCATCGGCGTGCGCAAGCGCGCCTTGACCGACGATGATCACCGGCTTCTTCGCCCCAGCCAAAGTCTGCGAGAAATCATGTGTATCATTCAGCATCGCTGCCAGATCGGCTGGCGAGGTGCCGAGTGACTTCACCTTGTAGGTCAGATCAACCAACGGCCCGATGGACGCAATCTTCAGTCCGCCTGCCAGCACGCGCTTGCGAATGCGGGCATTGACCAAAGGAGCCTCATGGCGCGGATTGGTGCCGATCAGCAGGATCACATCGGCTTCTTCGATGCCCGCGATTGAGGTGTTGAAGTTGTAAAACTCGCGACGCGACGGATCGATGGCGGCACCGTCCTGGCGGCAATCGAGATTTGTTGAACCCAATGAAGCCAACAAATCCTTCAGCGCCACCATGCTCTCGGCATCGGCCAAATCACCGGCAATCGCGCCAATCTTGTCACCTGCAACGCCCGCGAGCTTATCAGCAATCGCGGCAAACGCTTCTGGCCACGTGGCTTTGACGAGCTTGCCGTTCTTCTTGATCCACGGCGTATCCAGACGACGACGCTTGAGGCCATCGAGCGAGAAGCGGGACTTATCAGCCAGCCATTCCTCGTTCACGTCTTCATTTAAGCGCGGCAGGATGCGCAAAACTTCAGCGCCACGACTGTCGATGCGGATCGAAGCCCCCACGGCGTCCATCACGTCCACCGAGTCGGTCTTTTTCAACTCCCAAGGCCGCGCTACGAAAGCATAGGGCTTCGAGGTCAGTGCGCCGACGGGGCAGATATCGATCAGATTGCCGGAAAGCTCCGAGCTGAGCGCCTTTTCGACATAAGTACCGACAACCATGCTTTCGCCGCGCGCAGTGGCGCCCATTTCTGGCACGCCAGCGATTTCGGTCGAGAAGCGGATGCAGCGTGTGCAGTGGATGCACCGCGTCATGATGGTTTTTACCAGCGGACCGAGATCCGGGTTCACCACGGCACGCTTGTTCTCCAAATAGCGGCTCTCATCGCCACCATAGCCAACTGACTGATCCTGTAGGTCACACTCACCGCCCTGATCACAAATCGGGCAATCGAGCGGATGGTTGATCAGCAGAAATTCCATCACCCCACGACGGGCTGCGCGCACCATCGGCGTGTCGGTGTGGACCACCATGCCGTCATTGACCGGATAGGCGCAGGACGCGAATGGCTTCGGTGGCGCTTTCTCGATCTCGACGAGGCACATGCGGCAATTGCCGGCCACCGACAATCGTTCATGGTAGCAAAAGCGCGGTACTTCGATGCCCGCAGCCTCACATGCTTGCAGCACGTTCGAGCCGTTCGGAACCTCTACTTCGATCCCGTCGATTGTGACCTTCGCCATCACTCAGCCGCCATTTTGGGGGTTTTGCTCGCCTGATAGGCCGCGATGCGTTCTTCCATGAGCGGACGAAAATGCTTGATCAGGCCCTGGATCGGCCATGCAGCAGCATCACCGAGCGCGCAGATTGTGTGACCTTCGATCTGCTTGGTGACTTTATACAACACGTCGATCTCGGCGATTTCCGCGCGGCCTTCAACCATGCGGTTCATCACGCGCTCCATCCAGCCGGTGCCCTCACGGCACGGCGTGCATTGGCCGCAGCTTTCGTGCTTATAGAAATGCGAGAGGCGGGCGATCGCCTTGATGGGATCAGTGGATTTGTCCATCACGATCACCGCCGCTGTGCCGAGGCCGGAGCCGACAGCGCGCAAGCTATCGAAATCCATCAACACCGTGTCGCAGATATCTTTTGGGATCATCGGCACGGACGATCCACCCGGGATCACCGCCAACAAATTGTCCCATCCACCGCGCACGCCGCCGCAATATTTGTCGATCAGTTCCCGCAGCGGAATGCCAAGTTCTTCTTCCACATTGCAGGGCTTGTTCACATGACCCGAGATTGAGAACAGCTTGGTGCCAGCATTTTTCGGCAGGCCGAGCGCGGCGAACCAACCTGCACCGCGCCGCAAGTTTGTCGGCACAACTGCAATCGACTCAACGTTGTTCACAGTGGTTGGGCAGCCGTACAGGCCGCAAGCCGCCGGAAACGGTGGCTTCAGGCGGGGCATGCCCTTTTTGCCTTCAAGGCTTTCAATCAGCGCGGTTTCTTCACCGCAGATGTAAGCGCCAGCGCCGCGATGGACGTAGAGATCAAAATCCCAACCCGATTGCGCGGCGTTCTTGCCGAGCAATCCCGCATCATAGGCCTCATCAACGGCCTTTTGGAGCGCGGCGGCCTCATTATAATACTCGCCGCGCACATAGATGTAGCAAGCATGCGCACCCATCGCGAAGGACGCTATCAGCGCGCCTTCAACCAGCTTGTGCGGATCGTGGCGCAGAATATCGCGGTCTTTGCATGAACCCGGCTCGGATTCGTCAGCGTTGATCACCAGGTAATGCGGGCGCTCGCCGATCTCTTTCGGCATGAATGACCATTTCAGCCCAGTCGGAAAGCCAGCGCCGCCACGACCGCGCAGGCCTGAGGCTTTCACGTCTTCGATGAGGGCCTCACGGCCACGCGCAATCAACGCTGCCGTGTTGTCCCAGTCACCCCGTGCCCGTGCGCCTTTGAGACCCGCATCGTGAATGCCATAGAGATTGGTAAAGATGCGATCCTGATCACTCAGCATGCTCTCACTTTCCCCCTGAAATGGTGACCAGCGTCATCGGCCCGCCTTCGGGAGCCGAGTTCTGGCGACCAATTGTCGAGCCGCGCGCTGGCTTCTCACCGCGCTTGAGCGCTTCGATCAGCGCCTTGGTGCGCTCACCGTTCATGTCTTCGTAGTAATCGTCATCAACCTGCAAAATCGGGGCATTCACACAGCCACCGAGACATTCGACCTCAGTCATGGTGAACAGACCGTCCTCAGACGTTTCGCCATAATGTTTGATGCCGGTGCAGGATTTGATCGCATCGCGCACTTCGTCCGAACCCCGCAGCCAGCAGGGCGTGGTGCCGCACACTT
>CAIZGT010000431.1 GCA_903932545.1 uncultured Rhodospirillales bacterium | reverse complement strand
TGGCTCTCCGTGATCGAGTCCGTGATCAACAACTACGCCGTGCCCCGGCTCTTCCGGGTCAACGGGATGGACGCCACGCTCCTCCCGCGCATCAAGCACGGCGACATCGAGTCCCCCGAGCTGGCCGAGCTGGGTGCGTACCTGTCCCAGCTCGCTGCGATCGGCATGCCCTCTGCTGCCGGTTCCAACCGGACGATGTATCTCCCCAAGACCCACGCCAAACTAAGCCGCCAGGGCGGCGGCGATACGCTGGAAGCTCCGGAGAAGTTGGCGCAGTTGAAGGCTGATGGCTATCAGCTCGAATACTGGCAGGCGGCGCTGAACCCGGGCCAGCCTGCGAAAGCTTCGACGCAGCTTGTGTTCGACAAGCGCGAAACCGCCGCGACCAACATCGTTGCGGCTGAGGCGACTCAATCGGGCGGCATTTGGTCGGTCACGCTGCATCGTCCGTTGGCAGCAGCCGCTCCGTTCAGCGCGATCACGCCGGGCAACACCTACTACCTCGGCTTTGCCATTCACTCCGGCCACACCGCGCAGCGTTTTCATTACGTTTCGTATGAACGCTCGCTCGTGTTGAACGACGGCAAAGCTGATCTCGTCGCGGTTAAGCAATGATGTAACGGTCGGGCCGTCAGCCTCTGACGGCCCTCAACGAAACAGGACGGCGGATAAACCATGCGCTCTATCATCAAAATAGCGCTTATTACGGGGTTCTTGTCGCTATACGGCGGCCTGCCCGTGATGGCGCAAACCGACGGGACGGCGACCAACGCCTCCGCCGCGCAAGTTCAAACCCCGGTTGCTGCGGGCGGCGGTGCACAAACCTGCCTGAAGTGCCACAACACTGATGCCAAGGTGATGCCGATCCTGCAAACGCCGCACGCGATGCAGGGTGATAAGCACACACCTTTCGCCCAGGAAGGCTGCGAATCTTGTCACGGCCCGAGTGCGGCCCACGTCGCCAGCCGCGCCAACTCGCCCAATGTGCTGTTCAAGGGGCCGAACAAATCCCCGGTCGCTGAGCGCAATGCGCAATGCCTAACCTGTCACCAGGCCGGTTTGCGGATGAACTGGCAAGGCAGCCAGCACGAGAACAACGACATCGCGTGTAACGACTGCCACACGGTTCATGTTGCCAAGGATCCGGTGCTGGTCAAAATCTCGCAGCCTGAGAAGTGCTTCACCTGTCACGCAGAACAGCGCTCCGACAGCTTCAAGTTCTCGCACCACCCGATCCGTGAAGGCAAAGTCGTCTGCTCGGATTGTCACAATCCACATGGCGCACCTGGCCCGAAACTGCTGAAGGAATTCACGGTCAACGAGGTCTGTTACACCTGCCACATGGAAAAACGTGGCCCGCTGCTGTGGGAGCATGAGCCGGTTCGTGAGAGCTGCATCACCTGTCATACGCCGCACGGTTCGACCCAGGCTCGCCTGCTCATCGAGCGTCCGCCGTATCTCTGCCAGGAATGCCACGCCAATGGCGGTCACCAGGCTCAGCCTCTCGCAGGCCAGAATCTGGCCGGTGGGATCAGCGCTAACCCCCGCTTGATGGCTCGCGGTTGTGTGAACTGCAACTCGCAGATCCACGGTTCCAACAGCCCGAATGGCGCGTTTTTGACCCGCTAAGGCACCCCGGAGTAACGATCATGACACGCATGTTGTCTTCCTTCAGGGCCATTCTCGGAGCAGGCGTTTGCCTGCTCCCCCTGACAGCCTTCGCCCAATCTGACTCGGGCTTTGATGTTGACGAAAAGTCGGCTGCAACCGCAGCACTGCCTGCCAGCAACAACTGGATTGAGTTGGGCGGCCAGTATAACAGCGCCCGGTCGTATTACCTCGGTCGCTACAACGGCGTTGTGGACCCAGGGTTCAGCGGGCTCGCTGGTCTGCACTATTCAGACCGCGACGCCTGGGACTCCGGGGGCACCCATTACTTCGATTTCACCGGAGAAAATCTGGGCCGGTCCGATCGCTCGGTGGCGATCCGATTGGGTGAGCAGGGCACATGGGGGCTGGCATTCACCTATGACGGCATCCCTTACTACGCCAGCAACTCGTTCCAGAGCATCTTCAACATGACCAAGGACGGCGTTGGCACGGCGCGGAGCATGGTGACGGCGGCCTATAGCCCGAACTATATCGTGCCGTCTGGCATCCCGACCACCGCGACAGTCACGCCCGTATTCCACTACGCACCGGCTGTCGGGGCGAATATGCTGACCTATAAACTGAGCACGCAGCGCGATATCTTCACCCTTGGTGGTAAATATCAGTGGGATGACTGGACCATCACCAGCGGCTGGCGGCACGAGCACAAAGAGGGTTGGCAGGCGAATTCCTTGGAATTCGTTGGCGCCCCCAGCGCGGTTGGAGCGGGCACGTACAGGGCTGGCGTGGCCACTGCGCCGAGCCCGTCTGGCAACGGCATGGCTTACTTTGCACAGCCGATCAACTACGACATGGAACGCTTCGACATCGCTGCCGCCTACAGCACGCAAAAGCTGCAGGCGCAGTTGGGCTATACTTACAGCCAGTTCCAAGACAACGTCTCCACGCTCCAAATCCAGAACCCGTTCACGCTTTCGCAAGCGTCATCAACCGGGGCAGCTTACTCACTGCCACCTGACAATGCGGCACATCAGTTCAAGTTGATGTTGGGGTACAACTTCACCCCGACAACACGGCTGAATGCGAACTTTGGCTATGGCTTGCAGATGCAGAATGCGAGCCTGGATTATGGCACGGGCAACAGCGTTGCTGGTGCCTATACGGCAACCAATCACGGAGCAAACTTCGACGGCTTGATCCAGACGACGTTTGCCAACATTGCGTTGACCGCTCAGCCTCTGCACCGGCTGAATGTTCGGGTGGCGTACACTATTGATAACCGGGAAAACCAAAGTCCGCGCAATCTGTATTCGAACATCAATCCGAACAGTTCGATCGGCTCAAGCCCTGAACGGCCGGCCTACAACCTGCCGTTCAGCATCCATCATCAGGTTGGCACGATCGAGGCAGGCTATCGCTTGGCACCACAAACCAAGCTTACCCTGACCCAAACTCTTGATGACATGCGTCGTAACTACACCGCCACACCGGACGTGGTGACCGAGCGTACTGCCATCAAGCTGCGTGGACCGATTTTGGACAGCCTTTTCGGCTCGTTGAGCGCCGCCCACGAGCAGCGCTGGGCATCTAACTATAACCAAGAGGGCTGGTGGAACGTCTCGTGCGGCGGCATCTCGGGTTGCGGTCAAACGGAACTGAAGAGCTTGGTGATGTATTCCGAGGCCTCTCGGACGCATGACGAAGTGAAGTCGTTGTTGGATTTCCAGCCGCTTGACTCGGTTAGCGTATCGCTCATGGGAAAGGTTGCGAAGGACAGCTATCCAACCAACTCGTCCGGCATGCGCAGCAACTATAACGCCTCGATTGGTCCGGATATCTCTTGGCAAGTCTCCAAGGAAATGTCTGTGCATGCGTATTACACGTATCAGCAGATTTACTATAATCAGAGCAGTATATACTCGACAGGCACCACCGGCACTGGTGGAACTGGTGCCTACGTGCCGTACAACATGCAGACCACCGATTCGGTACAGAGCTTAGGTGTCAACGCGGATTGGCAGGTTATTCCGGAAAAGCTGAAACTGAGCTTGGATGGCAACCTATCGTCTGGTGACACCGCCTATGCGTTGGGTGACGGCATGGCGGTTTACGGAACTGCCATCGCTTCCGGCACCACAATGGCCCTGCTGAACATGAAGCCGCTGCCTGATGTGAAGTCCACCCTGATCACGGTTGGTATTCACGGCGAATATAATTTCCAGCCGAACATCACGTTGCTGTTCGGATATTACTGGGAGAAGTTTAACTACAAAGACTACATGGTGGGCACTTCGTCCACGCAGTATGCCAACATCCTGCTGCCAGGATCGCTCGCACCGAATGACTCGGTCCATGTGGTCAGTGCCGCTCTGCGGGTGCGCTTCTAACGCCCGGTTGGCTATTCCAGAAAACACCCGCCGCTTCCAGATCGGAGGCGGCGGGTTTTTTTGGTGGCGTGTCAGTGATGTCTAAGATGTATGTTTGCATCCGATCTCGGCATAGAACGCTGCTGAGCTGAGCTTGACTGAGTGTGGTGTTACACCGTGAGAATTTCCGCCAGCTTCTCCGCCACCAAGCCCGGGCATTCCAGCACAGTGAAGTGTCGCATCTTCGGCAGAATATGCAGCGTTGCCCCGGAGATGTTGGCTGCCAGATGCTGTGCTGCGGCAACCGGGGTTGCATAATCCTCTTCGCCGACAATCACAGCGGTTGGGGCGCTGATCCCGGCCAGCAGCGCATGACAGTCCGCATTGCCGAGCATGCGACAGATTTCTAGGAAATTCTCCGGCGCGTTGGCGGTGAAAATCGCCACCGCCTGTTGCAGGCTCGGCGGCATCGCAGCGCGGAATTCCGGCGTCACCCAACGCGAAAGCTGGAAGTCGATCATCGATTCCATCCCCTGTGCGAGCGCCTTCTGGCCGCGCTCCTCCCACGCCGGCTTCGCCGCCTCGCCATAGCCCGCCGTGGTGTCGATCAGGCCAAGCCCGGCGAGCCGCGCCGGATGCCGACCGGCAAACGCCTGCGCAATGCAGCCGCCCATCGAAGCGCCGGCGACAGCGGCGCGCTCCCAGCCAACATGGCTTAGCAAATCCGCCACATCATCCGCGAATTGCTCCACCGAATACGGGCCGGGGGACTTGCTCGAAGCCCCATGCCCGCGACAATCCAGCGTGATCACCGAGGCATGCGCCAGCAGGCTCGGCAGCATCTCATGCCAAAATGCGCCGTTCATCGCCAAAGCATGGATCAGCACAAGCCGCGCCTTGCCGCTGCCGGGGTGCAGCCGATAGGCAAGCTGCGCGCCGTCGCGGAGCTTGGCGAAATTGGGGTCGATCATCTGCTGTCCTTATCGCGCGCGATATCTGCAAGCCGCCGATTGCGGGTCTTGTGTTGTGGCTATCATCCCGCCCGCATGCTGCGTTCACAATCACGGGTTGGCACAGGAATGTGAAAAACCACCGAACTGCGCCACCTGCGCAACTTCACCATCGCCGCCCGTGGCCGCCCGGCGCGTTGATCACCGCAGCCATGCTTCTGCTTCCGTTTGGCCGCCCGATCCCGCTAAGCTCGCGCCAGATCAGCCATCAAGGGCTCAACAAAGCGGCAGAATGCCAGCCTTGACGGTCGTGATCTTCGCCATCGGCTTGATAAAAATCAGTCACGTTTGGAGAGAACAATGGACGCTAAAAGCGGTCAGGGTGCTGGAAAGTGCCCGGTGATGCACGGTTCCATCCCCCACACAACATTCGAAAGCCGGGGCAACAAGGATTGGTGGCCCAATGCGCTCAACCTCAAAATTCTGCATCAGCATTCCATGCTCAGTGATCCGATGGGGCGGGAATTCAGCTATGCCCAAGCCTTCAAAACACTCGATCTTGCCGCGCTGAAGCAAGACCTCGTGGCGTTGATGACCGACAGCCAAGACTGGTGGCCAGCCGATTATGGCCATTACGGCCCGCTGTTCATCCGCATGGCGTGGCACTCGGCCGGCACTTATCGCACCGCTGATGGGCGAGGGGGCGCTGGCAACGGCACCCAGCGTTTCGCCCCACTGAATTCCTGGCCAGACAACGGCAATCTCGACAAGGCGCGCCGCCTGTTGTGGCCAATCAAACAGAAATACGGCAGCAAAATCTCCTGGGCCGATTTGATGATTCTGGCCGGCAATTGTGCGCTGGAATCGATGGGCTTCAAAACCTTCGGCTTCGGCGGTGGCCGAGCCGACGTGTGGGAGCCCGAGGAGGATATCTACTGGGGCGAGGAAGCCACCTGGCTCGGTGACAGCCGCTACACCGGCGATCGTGAGCTCGAAATGCCGCTCGCCGCCGTGCAGATGGGTCTGATCTACGTCAACCCGCAAGGCCCGAACGGTCGGCCCGACCCGCTTGCCTCTGGCCACGACATTCGCGAGACCTTCAAACGCATGGCGATGAATGATGAGGAGACCGTGGCCCTCACTGCGGGCGGCCACACCTTCGGCAAAATGCATGGTGCTGCCTCGGAAGATCATCTCGGCCGTGAGCCGGAAGGCGCGCCGATGGAGCAGCAGGGTTTGGGCTGGGCAAACAGCTTCGCCTCCGGCGTCGGCGTGGATGCGATCACCAGCGGCCTCGAAGGTGCCTGGACGCCCACGCCCACCACCTGGGACAACAGCTACTTCGACATGTTGCTCGGGTATAACTGGACGCTGACCAAAAGCCCGGCCGGTGCCTGGATCTGGACCCCAACCGACGAATCCGCCGCCAAGCTGGTGCCTGATGCGCATGACCCAACGCGTCGCCATGCCCCGGTGATGTCCACCGCTGATATGGCGATGAAGCTGGACCCGGCTTATCTGGAAATCTCCAAACGATTCCACGCCAACCCCGACCAGTTCGCCGACGCCTTCGCCCGTGCTTGGTTCAAACTCACCCATCGCGATATGGGGCCACACGTCCGCTATCTCGGGGCCGAGGTGCCGAGTGAGGCGCTGATTTGGCAAGATCCGATCCCGGCGGTGGATCACAAGCTTATCAATGATGCGGGTATCATCGCACTCAAGGCGCAGATTTTGGCGTCTGGCCTATCGGTGGCACAATTGGTTAGCACCGCCTGGGCGTCGGCCTCCAGCTTCCGAGGCTCTGACAAGCGCGGCGGGGCAAACGGTGCGCGGCTGCGTCTGGCCCCGCAGAAGGCTTGGGCGGTGAACCAACCCGTCCAACTCGCCAGCGTGCTGGCCACGTTGGAGGGGGTGCAGGCCGCGTTCAACGCAGCCCAAACCGATGGCAGTCGCGTCTCGCTGGCCGATTTGATCGTGATCGGCGGCTCGGCGGGCATCGAAGAGGCGGCACAGGCGGCGGGCTATCCCATCGTTGTGCCGGTCACGCTGGGGCGTATGGATGCCTCGCGAGAGCAAACCGACATTGAGTCTTTCGAGGTAATGGAGCCGATTGCCGATGGCTTCCGCAATTATCTGAAGCCCAACATCGCCATCGCCGCAGAGGAATTGCTGCTCGACCGCGCCCAGCTTCTCACCCTCACCGCGCCGGAAATGACGGTTCTGGTCGGCGGCTTGCGCGTGCTGGGTGCCAATGTCGGCGGTGCCGCGCATGGCGTGTTCACCAAGCGGGCAGGCGTGCTGAGCAACGATTTCTTCGTCAATCTGCTCGACATGCGCACCAAATGGACCGCGGCGGCGAACGGGGTTTATGAGGGGCGAGACCGTTCGAGCGGTGAGCTGAAATGGACCGCCACACGCGTTGATCTGGTGTTCGGCTCAAATTCACAACTGCGCGCATTGGCCGAGGTGTTCGCCTGCGCAGATGGCGAGGCAGCGTTTGTGTGTGACTTCGTCTCAGCCTGGACCAAGGTGATGAACGCCGATCGCTTCGATCTGGCGTAATGCGTGCGGCGGAAAAGGCTGCGCCTTCATCCGCGGCGCTCTGTGATCACAGAGCGCCGCGGATGACGCTACGCTTTTCCGCCCTAAGAAGCTGCTGCCAGCTTATCTTGCGTCTTCGTGTCGAAATCCCCAGCGTCATGGCGTTCGTGCAACTGGCTCGATAGCTCGCCCTGCACTCGGTTCACCATCCTGCCCCGCTTCACCGCAGCCCGCGCGCCCACCTGCGCCGTCCAACGTTGCAGGTTCTTGTAGGACGCAACGTCAAGGAACTCCGCCGCGCTATAGAGCCAGCCATTCGCCAACCCGCCATACCAAGGGAAAATCGCAATATCGGCGATGCTGTAATCCGCGCCGGCGATGAATTCGCTCTCGCCCAAGCGACGGTCCAGCACGTCCAACTGCCGCTTGGCTTCCATCGTGAAACGGTCAATCGGATATTCAAACTTCGCCGGTGCATA
>CAIZGT010000430.1 GCA_903932545.1 uncultured Rhodospirillales bacterium | reverse complement strand
TGCACGCGCTGGTGGGCGAACTCATTGCCCGCCACAGCCCCGGTGTCTTGCTCGTCACCCATGACGTGGACGAAGCCATCGCCCTCGCCAGCCGCATTCTGGTGATGCGCAACGGGGACATCGCTGCCGAACACCGCGTGTCGAGCGACATCAAATCAGACGCCCTGCGTCGCACGCTGCTCGCCGAACTCGGCGTCAGTCTCGTAGCTTCACTCTAAAGGACGCCCCAATGACCGACTTCACCCGCCGCCGTGTGCTCGGCACCTCACTCGCGGCTCTCACTGCCACAACTATCGGCGGGCGGGAGGCTTTAGGTCGCACAACCGACAAGGTCCGCCTCACCTGGGGACCGGGCGGGCTGACGTTGCTGGCCAAGCAGCGCGGCGTGCTTGAGAAGCGGCTTGCGGATCAGAGCATCAAGCTGGAATGGCTCGGCCCGTTTCCCAACCATGCGCCCACCATGCAAGCGGTGGTAGGGGGCAGTGCGGATTTCAGCTTCGGCGGCTCGACCACGCCTGCGTTGGCGTCTCTGATTGCGGGCGCGCCGTTGGTGTTCGTGCAGTTCTTTGAATACAACCCGCGCACCACAGCGATCATTGCGCGCGATGATTCAGGCATCAATTCGATTGAAGATCTGGTCGGCAAATCCGTTGCCGTGAACCGCTCTGGCCTGGGCGAATTCTTGCTGGTTGCCGCGTTGGAGAAGCACAAGATTGACCGCTCCAAAGTGCGCTTCGTCTACCTCAACCCACCCGATGCTGCACCGGCTTTTGCCGCTGGCAAAGTCGATGCATGGGCGATGTGGAGCCCTGGGGTGGACATCTCGCGTGAGCAGAACAAGGCACATGATCTGTTTCTGGAAGCGCGCGATCTTGATTTCCAAATCGACTACACGTCGTTCCTCACCACCCGCGACTTCGCCGCCCAAAACCCAGATCTTGTTCGCGCAGTGATCGAAGGGCTGAAGGCAGAGGGCGATTGGGCCTATGACAATCCGGTTGAAGCCGAGACCATCGCGCAGTTTGAAGGCAAATATTCAACCGAATTGCGCGACCATTTCGCAAGCCTTCGCCGCCGCTACACCTTCTATTCGCCCGCCGACACCACCTTCGTCGCCGGCCTTCAACGCGCGGCGGACTGGTTGGCAGATAGGCGGGTGTTGCCCGAACATCTTAAAGTGGCTGATTTTCTAGCGCAGCCAAAAGCAGTCTGACATAGAGGAAAACTCTCCTCTTTCAGCCCAAAATACAAACATAACCCCCTCTTTTGGGGCAATATTTGCCGTTCTGTTTGGTTGATTGCGGCGCAATTTCAGTGGAATTTCGAGAGGTTAGAAGGATCAACCTCAATGACTGTCCTGATCATTCCGGGCTTGCATGGCTCTGACGCAGACCATTGGCAGAGCCACTGGGAGGCGCTGCTTCCGGACGCTGAACGTGTTGAGCAGGCCAATTGGGATGTCCCCAATCTTGAGATCTGGCTCGACAGTTTGGCCACCCACGTCCGTCGCCGTCCTGGAGCTGTTCTGGTCGGCCACAGCCTCGGGGCGGCCTTAATCGTCCATCTCTCCTCACGCCACCCGGAATTGGAGGTGGCAGGCGCATTGCTGGTCGCACCCGCTGACCCGGAGCGACGAGGGCCGGTGCCGCCTGGGATTCGGTCGTTTGCGCCGCTGCCCAAGCTGCCACTGAATTTCCCAACAATCGTTGTCGCCAGCCGCACCGATCCGCACATGTCGTATGCTCGCGCCCGCGCCCTGGCAGCCGTGTGGCAAACCACGTTCGTCGATGCTGGCGATGCCGGACACATCAACGTGGCCAGCGGTCACGGCACTTGGCCGGGCGGGCTGCGATGGCTGGACCAATTGCAGCAGCCGCATCGGACAAAGCGGCGCTCCGTCCTGCAAAGCCTCCAGCAGGTTGAAACCACCGCCCAATAGGCCATTCCCGAGCAGAGTTTCTGTTCAGTCACACATCCCGCAGCTGTCGGCGGGACGGTTTCGCAGAGGCCGTGTGCGACAGCGTTTCCTCCCTATAACTTGGCCGGGGCTTAATAGTCCCGGCCGTTTTTTCTAGGGCCATCCATGGTTGCCGCCACCGGCGGAGAATGAGTTCTTCGCCAAGAGGTGATTGGCGGCACAGATATTCTGCTGAACGCCATGACTTCAGAAACACTCCCTCCGCATGATTGCCTAGACTTCGCCGCCATTCCACCGTGACGTTGAAAGCCTCGCATGAACGATCTGATCTCACGCCGATATTTCATACTCGGCGGTGCAGCCCTGCTTGCCGCCAGCCGAACCGCCCGCGCCGCCGATCTCTCCGGTGTTACGCTGCGGGTGGCGGATCAGGTGGGCACCTACAAAAGCAAGCTCACTGCCGCTGGGCTGCTCGACAATCTGCCTTACAAGATTGAGTGGTCGATCTACCCGGCGGCGGTGAATTTGCACGAGGCGCTGAAGGCCGATGCCGCAGATATCGGCGGGGCAAATGATTCGCCCACGGTCAGCGCCATCGCCAACGGCTCGAACGTGAGTGCCGTTGCGGCGTGGGGAAATGGGGGCAGCGGGACATATATTCTCGTGCCCAAAGACAGCCCCATCCGCTCGGTGGAAGACCTGCGCGGCAAAACCGTCTCGCCCACCACGCGCGGTTCGGTGGCGCATTTCCTGGTAGTCGGCGCGTTGCAGAAGGCGGGCGTGCCGCTTGATCAGGTCAAGCTCGCTTTTCTGAGCCCGGTTGATGCCGGTGCAGCCTTTGCCTCTGGCAGCATTGATGCCTGGGCAACCTGGAACATCTACGCCGCCCGTTCCCGCGGCCAGTTGGGGGCGCGGGTGATCTCGGATGGGGCGGGGATCAATTCGGGCCTTTATGTGCTCTCCGCCACACCGAGCGCGCTGCGCGATCCTGGAAAAGTGCTGGCGATTGCAGATTTCTCCAACCGGATGGAGCGCAGCTTCGCGTGGTCCCGCGACAACAAGGCGGCGCATATTGCTTGGTTTAAAGCCTGGGCCAAGCAGGACGACGCGATTGCCGAGGCACTCTACAACGATGACGCGCAATATCGTCGGATGGCGATAGACGACGCCTTTGTCGGGCGACTGAACAAGACATTCGACGTGTGGAAATCGGTGGGCCTGTTGAGCGGCGACATTGATTTCAACCGCCATGTCTATCGGGAGTTGCCACTCGCATGATCGGCAGCAGCATCGAAGCTCTGGCACTTGCGGCACTCCCACCGTCGCGTCCCGCCGCGCCGCAGATCAGCGACGGCACACGCCGGATTGAACCGGTGAGTGAGCGCAAAAGTTTCGTCCCACGCTGGTTGCGACGCTGTGCCGGGCCGGTGCTGCTGATCGCTGTTTGGCATCTGCTGTCGATCAGTGGGGCGTTGCCGCAATCCGTGCTCGCGGGACCATTGGCGGTGATCAAATCAAGCCAGGAACTCTGGGCAAGCGGTGAATTGCCCGACGCCATCCGCGTCTCATTCGGCCGCGCTGCGTCCGGGCTGGCCATTGGAGGCCTCATCGGCGTCTGCCTTGCTGTGGTCTCGGGCCTGTTCCGTCTGGGTGAAGACCTGATCGATTCCAGCGTGCAGATGCTGCGCACCATCCCGATTGTCGCCCTCATCCCGTTGCTGATCATCTGGTTCGGCATCGGCGAAGCGCCGAAAATCGCGTTGATCGCGCTCGCCACGGCCTTCCCGCTTTACCTCAACGTCTATGCCGGCATCCGCAACGCCGATCAGGCACTGATCGAAGCCGGCCGCACGTTGGGACTGAGCCAGCTTGGTCTGGTGCGCCATGTGGTGCTGCCCTCGGCCATGCCGAACGCGCTGGTGGGCTTGCGGCACGCGCTCGGTGTGGCCTGGTTGGCGCTGGTGTTCGGCGAGCAGATCAACGCCACGGCGGGCATTGGCTATCTGATGAACACTGCGCGGGAATTGTTCCAGACCGACGTGATTGTCGTCTGTTTGGCTGTCTACGCCGGGCTTGGCCTGGTGGTGGACGCCGTTGTTCGACTTTTAGAGAAGGGATTGCTGGCATGGCGACCGGCCTTCAACGGCGCATGAGTGCGTCTGGGGTGCGCGTGCGCGGGTTGCAGCGCAATTTTGACACCCGCCGTGTGATCAACAATCTAGACCTCGACATCGCACCGGGCGAGTTCGTTGCCCTGATCGGCGCATCCGGCTGCGGGAAATCGACGCTGTTGCGCGTGCTGGCCGGGCTGGATCACGACATTGGCGGTGAGGTGGTGGTACCCGAGCGGTGCGCGGTGGCATTCCAAGCGCCGCGTCTGCTGCCGTGGAAACGGGTGTGGCGCAACGTGGTGCTCGGCCTGCCGTCGCCAGATCGCGCCCGCGCTGAAGCAGCAATTGCCGAAGTGGGCCTCACACACCGCGCCGACG
>CAIZGT010000429.1 GCA_903932545.1 uncultured Rhodospirillales bacterium | reverse complement strand
TCTGCGTGATTGCCACGCTGCGGCCGATCAATGTGATTTTCACCTTGCCGCAGCAAAATCTCCAGCTCGCCGCCCGCGCGATGACCGCAGGCCATGCCGAAGTGCTCGCCCTTCCGCAAGACAATGACCGTGCGCTGAGTGCGGCCAACGTGCTGGATCACGGCGAGTTGGTGGTGATCGACAACCAGGTGGATAGCGCCACCGGGACCATCAAGCTCAAAGCCACTTTCCCGAACAGCAATCTGGCACTCTGGCCGGGCGGGTTTGTGAATGTGAAGCTGAAGGTGGAGACGCTGCACAACGCGCTTACCCTCCCACCCGCCGCCGTGCAGCGCGGGCCACAGGGGCTTTACGTGTTCATTACGCAACCAGACGGCACGGTGAAGCGGCGCAGCATCACCATCTCGCACCAAGATCTCGACGCGGCGATTGTCGCAAGCGGTTTGGAGGCAGGTGAAATCGTGGTGACAGACGGGATTTCGAGACTCTCGGATGGCTCAAAGGTGGTGGTTAGCCTGAAATGAGCCTGTCCGCGCCATTCATCATCCGCCCCATTGCGACGTGGTTGCTGGCAATTGCGGTGTTGCTGGCGGGTGGCATGGGCTATCGGGCGCTGCCACTTTCGGCGCTCCCACAGGTGGATTTTCCAACCATTCAGGTGACCACCTCGCTGCCCGGCGCGAGCCCGGAAACCACCGCGACACTTATCACCGCCTCACTGGAACGCCAATTTGGTCAGATCCAGGGGCTGACGAATATGAGTTCGGTGAGTGCTGAGGGCACCAGCCAGATCACGCTACAATTCTCCCTGTCGCGCAGCATTGATAGCGCGAGTGAGGACGTGCAGGCCGCGATCAACGCGGCCAACGGCACGCTGCCGGTGACGCTGCCATATCCGCCGGTTTACGCGAAGGTGAACCCAGCGGATGCGCCTATTCTCACCATCGCGCTCACCTCAGACGCCACCACCATCGACCGGATTTCCGATTACGCCGACACGCTGCTGCAACCCAAGCTCAGCCAGATTGACGGCGTGGGCAAGGTGACGGTGCAGGGCAATATGCGCCCCGCCATCCGCATTCAGGCTGATCCGGCCAGGCTCGCAGCGTATGGTCTGTCGATGGAGGATGTGCGCACCGCGATTGCGGCGGCCAATGTGAATGGCTCGAAGGGCGGCTTTGACGGACCACGTCAGGCCATCGCACTTGGCGCGAATGATCAGATTGTGTCAGCCGATGCCTATCCCGCTTTGGTGATCGCTTATGTAAACGGCGCGCCGGTGCGGTTGCGTGAAGTGGGCAACGCGGTGGCAGGCGTGGAGAACAACCGCGTGCTCGCGCGCTTTAACGGGCAACCAGCCGTGGTGTTGGATATTCAACGCCAGCCCGGCGCCAACATCGTCTCAACGGTGGAGCGCATCACGGCGGCGTTGCCCAATCTCCAACGGGTGATGCCGCATGCGATCAAGCTGAACGTGGTGACGGATCGTACCACCACCATCCGCGCGTCGGTGCTGGATGTGGAGTTCACGCTGGCACTCGCGGTGGTGTTGGTGATCGGGGTGATCTGGCTGTTCCTGCGCTCCTGGCGCGCGACGTTGATTCCGGCTGTGGCGTTGCCGCTCTCATTGATCGGCACGTTCGGCATCATGGCGCTGCTCGGCTACGGGCTCGACAATCTCTCGTTGATGGCCCTCACGGTGGCCACCGGCTTTGTGGTCGATGATGCCATCGTGATGATTGAGAACGTGGTGCGCTATCTCGAAGCGGGCGAGACGCCATTGCAGGCCGCCCTTAAAGGTGCTGCGCAGATCGGCTTTACCATCGTCTCGCTCACGGTCTCGCTGATTGCGGTGTTCATCCCACTTTTGTTTATGGAAGGCGTGGTGGGGCGCCTGTTCTCCGAATTCGCCATCACGCTGTCGGTATCGGTGGTTGTCTCAGCGGTGGTGTCACTCACGCTCACGCCGATGATGTGTGCGCAGTTTCTTCGACCCAATGCAGACGGGGGCCACGACAAGCCGAACATCATCGGCCGATTTGCCGAGCGCGGGTTTGATGCAATGCTGGCGGGCTACACGCGCTCTCTCAGTTGGTCGCTCAAACATCAGCGCGCGATGCTGATCGCGGCGGTGGCCACGCTGTTCGGCACCGTGGCGCTCTACGTCATCATCCCGAAAGGCTTCCTGCCGCAGCAGGACACCGGGGTGATTGTGGCGGTGACGGAGGCGGATCAGGGCGTTTCGATCCCGCGCTTGGGCGCTCTGCAAACGCAGGCGATGGAGATAATCCAGACCGATCCCGATGTGGTGAACGTGGTGGGCTTCGTCGGCGCGGGCAGCATCAATGCCACGCCCAACACCGGGCGCATCACCATCGCCCTCAAACCACGTGGTGCGCGCAGTGCCGCGCCTGAGGTGGTGGCGCGGTTGATGGCGAAGTTGCAGGGCATCACCGGGCTTTCGGTGTTCATGCAGCCGGTGCAAGACATCCAGATCGGCACGCGGGTGAGCCGCACGGCATTCCAATACACACTCATCGACACCGATGCGGCGGAGTTGCAAGACTTCGCCGGGCGCTTGCTGAACGAGATGCGCAGCCTGCCTGCGATGCAGGACGTGGCGACCGATGCGCAGACCAACGGCAACGCCGTGCGCGTGCAGGTGAACCGCGCCACCGCACAGCGCCTGGGGGTGACGATGCAGGCGGTGCAGGACGTGCTGTACGACAGTTTCGGCCAGCGCCAGATCAGCACGATCTTCTCGCAGAACAACCAGTATCGAGTGGTGCTGGAGGCTGATCCATCCTGGCTTGCCGACCCGAACCAATTGCTGCGCCTGCGCGTGCCGGGCACAGGCGGGACACAGGTGCCGCTCTCGGCAATTGCACAGATCGAGCGCGGCAGCTCACCGCTGGCGATCACGCATGATCAGCAATTCCCCTCGGTGACGCTGAGCTTCAACCTCGCCCCCGGTGCCTCACTGGGTGCGGCGGTGAACGGAATTGCCGAAGCCGAGCAGCGTTTGGCCATGCCGGCCACCATCACCGGGGCGTATTCCGGGGACGCGGCGGAGTTCCAGAAATCATTGGCGTCGGAGCCGTGGCTCATCTTAGCCGCGATGGTGGTGATCTATATCGTGCTCGGCGTTCTGTATGAGAGCGTGATCCACCCGGTGACGATCCTCTCCACCCTGCCATCAGCGGGCATCGGCGCGCTGCTGGCGCTGATGCTGACCGGACAGGATTTGTCGCTCGTGGCGCTGGTGGGCGTGGTGCTGCTGATGGGGATTGTGAAGAAGAACGCGATCATGATGATCGACTTCGCGATTGAGGCGGAACGGGAGCGCGGCATATCGCCGGATGCGGCGATTTATGAGGCGTGTTTGCTGCGGTTTCGCCCGATCATGATGACAACAATGGCCGCGTTGCTCGGCGCATTGCCGCTCGTGCTGGAGAACGGCTCAGGCTCGGAACTGCGCTTTCCGCTGGGCGTGACGATTGTGGGCGGGTTGCTGTTGAGCCAGTTGCTCACGCTTTATACGACGCCCGCGATTTATCTGGCGTTCGAGCGGATGCGGTTGCGGTGGGCAGGGCCGGATGTGGTGGCGGCGGAATGACACTATTTCGTCGTTGCGAGAAGCCGCTTGGCGGTGACAGAAAAAGAGCATGAACTCCTTCTCCGCCCTGTTCATCCGCCGTCCGGTTGCCACCATCCTGCTGGCCATCGGGCTGCTGATCTCCGGCGGCGTGGCCTATAACTTCCTGCCCGTGGCGCCGTTGCCGAGTGTGGACATCCCCACCATCGTGGTGTTTGCCGCCCGCCCTGGGGCTGATCCCGAGACGATGGCGAATTCCATTGCGGCCCCCTTGGAGCGGCGCTTGGGCGAGATTGGCGGGGTGACGGATCTCACCTCGTTCACATCGGTGGGCAATTCCACCATCATCATCCAATTCGACATCAGCCATAACATCGACGCTGCGGCACACGACGTGCAGGCCGCGATCAACGCGGCCACGCCGGATTTGCCATCGGACCTCCCAACCCGGCCCTTTTTCCGCAAATTCAATCCGGCCTCCGCGCCGATTATGACCATCGCCCTCACCTCAGACACGCTGCCAACGGCTGCGGTGTATGACGCGGCGGATTCGATCCTGGGACAACGGCTGCGCCAGGTTGAGGGCGTGGCGCAGGT
>CAIZGT010000428.1 GCA_903932545.1 uncultured Rhodospirillales bacterium | reverse complement strand
TGCACAATTTGGCCTGGAAATCCGCCACCCCAGTGCGCCATTATGTCGCATTGCTCTGGATAACGCGTTGGTTGTGGTTCAGCCCTAAATGCGCCCGGTCAATGTTCAATCAATCGCGCTGCCCGCCGATCCGTTCCTTGCTTCACACAAAAATTGTGCGGCCGCGAATGTGAAATCTAGCGTGCAGCATTGATCTGTACGCGAAATTTTATGTCGCGCTGATACAGGTTCGGGAAATCTACCGCGTGATCAGATAGCGCGATTTGGCCTCAATCAAGAGCTTAACTGTAACCCAGTTAATCCTATCTATTGCGTTGCAGCATAAGACTTTTCTGCGTCGCAAACGCTTGCATAGCTTGATTTTCTTCATTACGAGCGGCTTCACTATCCTGACAGTAAACGGGGGAAGCGACGCAAATGGCGCAATCAGATACCCGCAAGAAGGCCAAGAGCCCGGCGGCGTCCAATCAGGCTCTCACCAAAGAGCAACTACTATCCGGCTACCGCGATATGATGTTGATCCGCCGCTTCGAGGAAAAGGCGGGCCAGCTTTACGGCATGGGGCTGATCGGTGGCTTCTGCCATTTATATAGTGGTCAGGAAGCCGTGGTGGTCGGCATCCAGAAAACCCTCAGCGAGGGTGACGAGATTATCACGTCCTACCGCGACCACGGCCACATGCTGGCTTGCGGCATGGAAGCGCGCGGCGTGATGGCGGAGCTGACCGGGCGTGAAGGCGGATATTCGCGCGGCAAGGGCGGCTCGATGCATATGTTCAGCCGCGAGAAGAACTTCTTCGGTGGCCACGGCATTGTGGGCGCGCAGGTCTCGCTCGGCGCTGGCCTCGCCTTCTCGAACTGGTATCGCCAGAACGACCGCGTGGCGGTGGCGTATTTCGGTGATGGTGCTTCGAACCAGGGACAAGTTTACGAGAGCTTCAACATCGCCGCGTTGTTCAAGCTGCCCTGCATCTTCGTGATCGAGAACAACAAATACGGCATGGGCACATCCATCGACCGCATCTCGGCGAGCCATGATTTGTCACAGAACGGTGCGCCGTGGGGCATCAAGTCTATGAAGGTTGACGGCATGGACATCGAAGCCGTCCACGCCGCCGCCGAAGTGGCTGTTGCTGCCTGTCGGGCTGGCGAAGGGCCGTATCTGCTTGAAGTGCAAACCTATCGCTACCGGGGGCATTCGATGTCCGACCCGGCGAAGTATCGCACGCGCGAAGAGGTGCAAGAGATGCGCACCAAGCACGATCCGATTGAGAGCGTTCGCCATAAGCTCGAATCGATGGGCGTGGATGCAGCCGCTTTTAAGGCGATTGATGACGAGGTGAAGGCGATTGTCACCGACGCCGCCGATTTTGCCCAAACCAGCCCTGAGCCTGACGTGTCGCAGCTCTGGACTGACATTCTGGTGGAGGGCTGAGATTATGGGCGTGCAAATTCTGATGCCGGCGCTGTCGCCGACGATGACCGAGGGCAAGCTGGCGCGATGGCTCAAAAAGGCCGGTGACGAGATCAAGGCGGGCGACGTGATCGCTGAGATCGAGACTGACAAGGCGACGATGGAAGTTGAAGCGGTGGACGAGGGTATTCTCGGCACGATCCTGGTGGCTGAAGGCACCGAGGGCGTGGCGGTGAACACGCCGATTGCCGAACTGGCGGGCGAGGGCGGTGCAGCGGCTGCGGCACCTGTCGCGCCTCCGGCTCCGGCGGCTGCCGCTCCCGAACTGACCATCGCAACGCCGGTGCTGTTGCCCGCCACGGTGATCGCGGAAAAGGATTGGGGGCCAACTGCGCCGACCACGGTGCGTGAGGCGCTGCGTGACGCGATGACGTTGGAAATGCGCCGCGACAAGGATGTGTTCCTGATCGGTGAAGAGGTGGGGGCCTATCAGGGCGCTTACAAAATCAGCCAGGGCATGCTCGAAGAATTCGGCGACCGTCGCGTGATCGACATGCCGATTGCCGAGCATGGCTTCACCGGAATGGCAGTTGGTGCTGCGATGAACGGTCTTCGCCCAATTGTGGAGTATATGACGTTCAACTTTGCCATGCAGGCGATTGATCAGATCATCAATTCTGCGGCGAAGACGCTTTACATGTCCGGCGGCCAGATGGGCTGCCCGATTGTGTTCCGTGGTGCCAACGGTGCCGCCAGCCGCGTCGGCGCGCAGCACAGCCAGTGCTATGCCTCGTGGTATGCGCATTGCCCCGGCTTGAAAGTGGTGGCCCCGTGGTCTGCCGCTGATGCCAAAGGGCTGATGCGGGCGGCCATCCGCGATCCGAACCCGGTGATCTTCCTGGAGAATGAAATCCTCTACGGTCAGACATTTGATTGTCCGACCGACCCGGATTTCATCCTGCCAATCGGCAAGGCGAAAGTGGAGCGCGTCGGCACCGACGTAACCATCGTGGCGTTCTCGATCATGGTGAGCGTGGCGCTGAAGGCGGCAGAGATTTTGGCGGCGCAGGGCATTTCGGCCGAAGTGATCAATCTGCGCACCATCCGCCCACTCGATATTGAAACCATTGTGGCGTCGGTGAAGAAGACCAATCGCGTGGTGACAGTGGAAGAGGGTTGGCCGACGGCTGGCATTGGAGCGGAGATCAACATGCAGGTGATCGAGCATTGCT
>CAIZGT010000427.1 GCA_903932545.1 uncultured Rhodospirillales bacterium | reverse complement strand
GCACCGCATGGAGCAATCGCGCATTTCGAAACCTACTTGCCGCCTGGACCTTGAACGGGATCGCCAACGGACTGCCTGCGGTGCTGTTTTTACTCCTGTGCAAATATCTGCTCAACGCCGCCGATCAGGCCGGGCCGTTGTTGCTCGCGTTTTTCGCCACCGGGATCATCTGCCTACCGTTTTGGACTTGGCTCGCCAACCGCATCGGCAAGCATCGCGCATGGTGTGCAGCGATGATCTGGACATGCGCCGCGTTCCTGCCGGTTTTGCTACTCGGCCCTGGCGATGGCCCATGGTTCGCGCTGGTCTGCCTCGGCACCGGCGCGGGATTGGGGGCTGACCTCGTGTTGCCGCCTGCCATGCAAGCCGACGTGGTGGATCTGGACACGCTTAACCACGGCGAGGCCCGCGCCGGGCTGTTTTTTGCCGCCTGGACAATGGCACAAAAAGCCGGTGCCGCGTTGTCGGCTGGCCTCGCATTCGGGTTGCTCGATGTTGTGGGCTTCCATGCCGAGGGCGAAAATGGCAAGTTTCAAATCATGATACTCGCCGGTCTCTATTGTCTGCTGCCGGTCATTCTCAAACTCACGGCGATCGCCCTGGTTTGGCGCTTCCCGATTGACCGCACCGAACAAGCCCGCATCCGCGCCGCATTGCTGGCAAGGAACGCTCCGGCATGAGCGAGCAGGCGCACAGCCATTACACCCAAGCCCAGCCGGAGCCTGGGGTCACCGTGACCATTCCGCGCGGCGTCGCGTTGCGGGTGGTGGGGGATGTGCACGGCGATGTGCGCGCCTTCGAGGCGGCGTTGCGCACCGACCGCTTCGTGGTCCAACTCGGCGACCTGACCGATTACGGCCCCGATTCCGCCGCCTGCCTCGAAATGGCACTGGATCTGTGTGAGTCAGGCCACGGGCTGTTCTTGCTCGGCAATCATGATCTCAAACTCGCCCGCGCCATCTATGGCCGCCCAGTACGGATCGACGCACCATTGGCCGAAACGCTCGCACAATTGGACAATGATCTGCGCGAGCGCGCTGGCCCGGTGATTGCCGCGGCCCCGGCCTGGATCATCCAAGGCAGCCGGGTTTTCGTCCATGGCGGCTTCCACACCGCCATGCTTGAACAGCCACCGCCGCCACTGCCCGAAGGCCGGGTCACGGGTGTTCTGTCACGCGCCTTGTATGGCGAGCATACCGGCCGCACCCAACCAGACGGCTATCCCGAGCGTTCGCTGCGTTGGGTGGACAGAATTCCGGGTGGTATGACGGTTTATTGCGGCCATGACCGTCGCAGCACCGACGGGCGTCCCTATATCCGAAAGAACGCACAAGGCGGCGTGGCGATCTTCCTCGACACAGGTGCCGGCAAAGGCGGGCACCTGTCTTGGGTTGATCTCCCGCCGCTCGATTAGGGAATTCTCACATGCGCGCCTGGATCGCTTTGGCTCTGCTGCCGTTGGCCGCCTGCTCAGGCATGACCACCGCCGATTTTCACACCGGCACTCCAACAATGGCGCTGGAGGATTTCTTCCAGGGTGACAGCACCGGCTACGGGATGTTCTTTGACCGCTTCGGCAATGTTGGGCGTCAGTTCAAGGTCGCCATGCACGGCACCTGGGATGGCGCGGCGCTGCATCTGGACGAAGATTTCACCTATGACGATGGCGAGCGTCAGCAGCGACATTGGGTGTTCCGCAAGGTCGGGCCTACCGATTACGAAGGCACAGCGGGCGACGTGATCGGCATCAGCCACGGCCACTACGACGGCAACGCATATCAAATGCACTACACCGCCGACGTGAAGCGGGGTGATTCCACCGTGCGCCTAGACTTCAACGATTGGCTGTTCCGCCAAAGCGACAAGGTTGTACTGAACAACTCCCGTGCCACAAAGTTTGGCGTGGAAGTTGGTCAAGTGGAATTGGCATTCGTGAAGCCGTGATCAGCCGCCCGCGCGGCGCAATAACGCAAAGAACAGCCGCGCCGGCAAAATCTGTATCAGCTTCAACGGCCACACCAATTGCCAAGGGAAAGTAATCTCGAACCCGCTGCGCTTTAACCCGCGCGATATCCGGCGTGCCGCGTCGTCCGTCTCCAACAGGAACGGCATCGGAAATTCGTTCACCGCCGTCATCGGCGTGCGCACAAAGCCGGGGTTGATCAGGTTCATCGTTACCCCGGCTTTGTCGAGATCGAATTTCAAGCTCTCAGCCAACGCGATCAACGCCGCCTTGGTGGCACCATACGCCCCGCCGCGCGGCAATCCGCGATAGCCCGCAACCGAGGCGACAATGGCAATCTGACCGGAGCGCCGCGCCATCATCCGCTGCATTAGCGGGGCCAAGCACGCCGCCGTGCCGCCGAGATTGACTTCGATTTGATGATGGAAGGCCACGAGGTCGAAATCCGCCGCTCCCATCTCCTGCCACGCCCCAGCATTGAGCACGGCAAGTGCGATTTCTCGCCCACTCTCTGCCTCCACCCGCGCCACCAGCGCCGCCATCGCGGGCGCATCGGTGATGTCGCCGGGGGCTGCGATCACGCGGCCTGGATGCGCTGCGGCAAGCGCCTCAAGCTTGTCCGCCCCGCGCGCGGTGGCAACCACCGTCCAGCCCTCCCCCACCAATTGCGCCACCAAAGCGGCACCAATGCCGGTGGACGCGCCAGTGATCCAGGCAAGGCCGTCTTTGGGGGTGGCGATGCTCATACGAGGTCTCCATGATCAAGGGCTTCGAGGATATCGCCTGCGCGGCTGCGCAGCGCGGCGAGTTTGGCGGGTGCCATTTTCTTCATGCCCATCAGCGGCATCGCCATGCGCGCATTGCCCGCAAACCGCTCAGCGTGCCGCGCGATGAAATCCCAATACAATGCGTTGAACGGGCAGCCACGCGGGCCGGTGGCGTCCTTCACATCATAGAAGCAGCCGCCGCAATAATCGCTCATCTTGTTGATGTAAGCCCCAGAGGCGGCATAAGGCTTGGAACCCACAATCCCGCCATCCGCAAACAGCGCCATGCCGCGCGTGTTGGGCATTTCCACCCACTCATATGCGTCGGCATACACCGCGAGATACCATTCATCGACTTGGCCCGGATCAATTCCAGCCAGCAGTGCGAAATTGCCGGTGAGCATCAGGCGCTGGATGTGATGCGCATAGGCATGGCGGATCGTGGTTGCCACCGCATCACTTAAACAGCGCATCCGGGTCTGCGCCGTCCAATAGAATGGCGGCAGATTGCGATGCGCAGCCAGCGCATTCAGATGGCGGTATTGCGGCATTTTCAGCCAGTAAATGCCCCGGATGAACTCCCGCCATCCCAAAATCTGCCGAATGAACCCCTCCACCGCATTCAACGGCGCCTGCCCCTCCCGATACGCCGCCTCGGCACGACGGCAGATATCGAGAGGGTCGAGCAGGCCGAGATTGAGCGAGGTCGAGATCAGGCTGTGGAACATGAACGCTGCACCCGCCTGCATCGCATCCTGCCAATCCCCGAACTGTGCCAGCCGATGCAGCAGGAAATCATCCAGCGCCGCCTCCGCCTGGCCGCGCGTCACCGGCCAGTCGAAGTTGGCGGCACGACCGATATTGTTGGGGAATCGTGCCGCCACCAGCGCCATCACTTCCTCGGTGATGAGATCGGGCTTGAAGCGCGGTGCACGCGGCAGGGTGATGCCGCTCGGCAAACGCTTGCGGTTCTCAGCGTCATAATTCCACTGCCCACCGACCGGATCGGTGTCGTCCATCAAAATGTTATGCGCGCGGCGCATCTCGCGGTAGAAAAACTCCATCCGCAACTATTTGCGCCCCGCCGCCCAGTCGCGGAATTGCTGGATCGTGCAGAGGAAACGGTCATCTTCGCGGATATCAACGCCCACACCACTCGCCAACGGCCAATCCTGCATCTCCCGCATCAGCCGATATTCGCCCGGCGCGGTTGCAATAATCTGGCCCACCTGATGCGCCGCCGCCGCCCGCAGCACCTCACCGCGAAGGCTGTGGGTGTTGAGCTTGTCGTCAAGCCGGACATACTCCACCCGCATCCCAAGCGCGCGCAATTCGGCCGCAAAATGGCGCATCGCGGCGATCACCAACACAATTTTCTGCGCGTGATGCGGCACATAACTGCACTCGTCCATTACCTCCGCCATCAGCACCACATCGCCCGGGCGATGATCACGCAGGGCGGAGAGGCCCAAGGAGAGCTGATCTCCCAAAACAAGACGAAGCGCGGTCACAGCTTTTCGTAGGTGATGCGCGATGAGCGTTTGGTGAATTCCAGATAGGCCCACTGGTTGTCGGCATCATACCAAAGGTCGATCGGCAGATCGCCGCGCAGCTGAAAATGCGCCGCCTCCACTCGGCCGCTCGCCACCGGCACCTGTTCCGCTCCAAGCGCTGTCACAGACACGTCGAGCAATCGGCCATCCTGTGAGTTGATCACATGGCTCTGCAAAATTGCGCGGTTCCAATAGGTGGTCGGCAACACCCCATCGGGGGCGATGTAAGGCTCAGTTTTGCTACCCTTCACCTGCATCCCCTCGGCAGTGCGCTGAGCATCAAAAAACGCATCACTGCCGTCATCATCGGTTTTACTCTGCATCCCGGCAAACCGCCCGTCACGCCATGTCTCTGTGCCGCGATGGTGATAACGATACACCGCGATGGGGCCGAGTTTCACCACGATATCAATTTCGATCGCCACTTCGAGCGCGCGCTCATCACCGCTGAAGCGCAGAGCATGCTGGCCCACCACGTCGCCGTTGCGCCGAATCCGAAACGCCAACGCGCGCCGTGCCGGAATCGGCAAGGCCGCCTGCGCCAGATGTACGCCCATCGGCACCAAAAGCGGCGTCAAAATCAAACTTCGACGCGAAATCATACTGCCCAATGCTCGCAAATACCGTTGTTATGGAAATTGGGGCGGGAGTGAGGTGGCACAAGTGCGCCTTGGCGTGGCAGTGTGGCGCAGTAACCAAAAAGGGCCGATCACCGCCTTGCGCCAATTGCTCCTGCTTCGCCATGCCAAGTCACTGTGGGATGATCCGAAACTCTCCGACCATGCCCGCCCATTGAACGCACGAGGCCGCGCCTCAGCCCGCGCGATGCGCGAAGTGATGCGTGACTTGGGGCTGTCGCCAGACGTGGTTTTGGTCTCATCTGCGCGACGCACCTTGCAAACGCTGGAATGCTTGGGACCATGGCAGGAATTGCCGCTGATTGAGCCCTTGGACGCGCTCTACCTCGCCTCCGCCCGCTCGATGCTGGAAGTGGTGAATGACATCACCGATACCGTCCGCTCGGTCCTCCTGATCGGCCATAACCCGGGCTTGCATGAATTGGCAATGATCCTGGCGGGCGCGCAGGCGTTTGCCCAGGTGATGCCATCCACACAAACCCCAACCAGCGAACCCGCGTCATTTGGCACCGACAACCACATGCTGGAGCGGCTGGCCGAGGGATATCCCACTGGCGCACTCGCGGAATTCTCAGTCGCCGGTCCATGGCATCAACTCGGCGAGGGCGGCGGGCGGCTGGTGCGCTTCCTTGCGCCGCGCGACCTGCCGGATGCCCCGGCGTGAGTGATACAATCGAAGCGCCGGAAGCTGCGTTAACGCCAGAGACGCCAGCCGAAACTGTGTTTGAACTCGAACTGCCGCCCGAGGATCTGCCGCTGCTGCTGCGTCAGGCGGAATTGTTCCATCCCAACTCCCGCCGCCGCCTGACCAACGGGCGCACCACACGGCGCAGTGACATTTGGCATGACACGCCCGATGGGGAACTCGCCGCATCCGGGCTCAGCCTATCGCAAAGCCACATCGCCAAGTCATCCAGCGGCAGCGCGCCAATCTGGCGGTTGCAGCAACTGGTTCCCAATGTGGCCGACATTGCGCCCCCTGGTGCCACGCCAAAGCTGATCGGCGAGACGGACATCGCGCCGAGCGATATCGGCACGCCGCTGGTGCCAGTGGCAGCGTTTGACGGCAATCAGCGCATTCTGCGCCCTGCGTCGCAGCCCCCGATGGTGGTTCTCCTGCAAGGTGAGTTGCGCGCCGTCACCGCCGTGACGCCAGTCTGTCGCGTGCTGCTCAGCGGTCTGGGTGCCAGCGCGTTGGCGATCCAATGGGCCCAGGCAATGCGTCTGGTCGTGCCCTGCCACAGTTTGGCCGGTGAGGCATTGCTGCTCACCGG
>CAIZGT010000426.1 GCA_903932545.1 uncultured Rhodospirillales bacterium | reverse complement strand
GCTAGATGCCAGTCCCCACGGTTCCGGGACAATTCTCCGATCAGCAACACATTGCCCCGCATATCCTCGCGTGGCTGGAGTTGCAGGTTACAAGGTCTGACGTGGTTTTGACGGTGTCCGAAACGGTGTCGGATCAATTGCGCGCGTATCTGGAGCGCCATGCACCGGCGCGTGCAGCCAAACTGCAGATCGGGTACTTCCATCTCGGCTCAGATTTCGACGCCACTGGCCATCCTGAAGCTGATCTGCCACCAGATGTTTCGGCAATATTTGGGCCATCCGCGCATGTTTTCCTGATGGTTGGTTCGATTGCGCCACGCAAAAACCATCGCTTTGTTCTGGATGCGTTCGACACGTATTGGGCCCAAGGCGGCACGGCACATCTTGTGTTTGTGGGTCATGAGGCGTTCCTCACTGCCGCATTCCTGAGCTACCTGGAAAACCACCCACAAAATATGAAGCGCGTTCATCACCTGACGCGCGTCACGGATGCCGAGTTGGAGACGATATATCGTCTTTCGGCGGCCCTAATTATGGCGTCATCGGCTGAGGGCTTTGGGCTGCCCTTAGTTGAAGCACTCCAGCGTGGTGTGCCAGTGTTGTGCAGTGATATCCCAATTTTTCATGAAGTGACTGCTGGGCACGCGGATTTTTTCTCGCTGGAAACCCCCGATGCGCTGACCGCGCTGCTGGTGGATTTTGAAGCGCGTCATCCGCCCGGCCAGCCGGTTCCGCGCCAACCCAAGGCGTGTCTGTCCTGGCGCGAGAGCGCGCAAATCATGTTGCGAAAGATGAACGAGCTGCTTGAAGCAGGCTAAAGCTTCGCGGCTCGACATTTCGGCGGACGTCGTTTCAACATCTCTGCTTGACGCTCGCCCGCACTGCGCTATCACCCAAACATCAATGTGACGCAAATGGGTCACGTAACCCTTGGGGGGTAACTGTCATGAACATCGCTCGTCGTACTGTGTTGAGCAGCCTGATCGCGGCACCGGCTGTCATCCGCGCAACCGCAGCCCGCGCGGAAGCGCGCACGCTAAAGATCAGCCACCAATTCCCGGGCGGCACGATCACCGAGGGCGATTTCCGCGACCGCATGGTGCGCATTTTTGCGCGTGACGTTGCAGCGGCGACCAACAACGAATTGCAATTCGAGATCTATCCCGGCTCGTCGCTGATGAAGACGGTGGCGCAGTTCTCCGCCCTGCGTCGCGGCGCGCTCGACCTGACCGCCTATCCGCTGGCCTATGCGGGCGGTGAGGTGCCGGAAGTGAATATCGGACTGATGCCATGCTTGGTTGCGACCTATGCGCAGGGCATGGCGTGGAAGCATTCCGAGATCGGCCAGAAGCTCGAAGAGGCGCTTGATAAGCGCGGGGTGAAGATCATCACCTGGGTTTGGCAGTCTGGCGGTATTGCAAGCCGCGCAAGTGGCTTGGTCACGCCGGATGACACCAAGGGTTTGAAAGTGCGCGGCGGTTCGCGTGAGATGGATCTGATGTTGAAGGCGGCGGGCGGGATCATCTCGTCTGTGCCGTCCAACGAAATCTATGCTGCGATGCAGACCGGCACGCTGGATGCGGCTGTCACCTCGGCCACCAGCTTGCTCAGCTTCCGCCTGCAGGAGATTTCCAAGAACGTGACGACCGGGCGGCAGGGCAGCTTCTGGTTCATGCTGGAGCCGCTTCTTATGTCCAAGAGCATCTTCGATAGTCTGACCCCGTCGCAGCAGCAGGCGATCACCAAGGTTGGCGCGTCGCTGGAAGACTATGCGCTCAAGGCAGCGCAGGCCGACGACGAGGCTTTGGCTGAGGTTTACAGCAAGGCCGGGGTGAAGGTTGCCGACTTTAATTCTGCCGCGTTGGACAAGTGGAAGGC
>CAIZGT010000425.1 GCA_903932545.1 uncultured Rhodospirillales bacterium | reverse complement strand
TCCACCTCGGTCATGGTGAACAGACCGTCTTCGGACGTCTCACCGTAATGCTTGATCCCGGTGCAGGATTTGATCGCGTCACGCACCTCGTCCGAGCCACGCAGCCAGCACGGCGTGGTGCCACACACCTGAAGGTGGAAGCGGCCAATCGGCTTGGTGTTGTACATTAAGTAGAAAGTGGCAATTTCGTAAACGCGGATCGGCGGCATATCCAGCACGCGCGCAATCTCGTCCATCGCCACCACCGGCACCCAAGCCGAGCCAGTGACACGCCCCATCTGGCGTTGCGTGATATCGAGCAGCGGGAGCACGGCAGACGCCTGCTTGCCTGCCGGATATTTGGCGATATGCACCGCAATCGCGGCTTGGCTGATGTCGTCGAAGGCGAAACTGGTGGGCTCGCTGCGATCAGGCGCGCCGATTGGGGCTTCTACGTTGCTCAACGGTCAATCTCCCCGAACACGATGTCGAGCGACCCGATGATCGCCACCGCGTCGGCCAGCATGTGGCGCTTGGACAGGAATTCAATCGCCTGCAAATGCGCAAACCCGGTTGCGCGAATTTTGCAGCGATACGGGCGGTTGGTGCCATCGGCCACCAAATAAACGCCAAACTCACCTTTCGGCGCTTCAACCGCGGTGTAGGTGGCACCGGCTGGCACGTGGAAGCCTTCGGTGTAGAGCTTGAAGTGATGGATGAGCGACTCCATAGACCGCTTCATCGACGAGCGGTTGGGCGGAGAAATCTTATGGTCGTCGATCTTCACGGCACCCGGCTTCATCTTCGCCAAGCACTGCTTGATCATGCTCACGCTCTCATGCATTTCCGCAATACGCATCAGATAACGATCATAGCAATCGCCATTGCGGCCGACCGCGATGCGGAAGTCGAGTTGATCATACATCTCATAAGGCTGAGACTTGCGCAGATCCCACGGAACGCCGGAGGCGCGCAGGCATGGGCCGGTGAAGCCCCAAGCCAACGCGTCATCGGCCGAGATGATGCCGATATCCACCGTGCGCTGCTTCCAGATGCGGTTTTCGGTCAGCAGCGTTTCTAGATCGTTGATGAATTTCGGGAAGGTCTCAGCCCAGGCGGCAATCTTGTCTTCAAGACCCGCCGGCAAATCCTTCGCCACGCCACCAACGCGGAAGTAGTTCGCATGCAAACGCGCACCCGACACCGCCTCGTGGAACTCCATCAACGTCTCGCGCTCTTCAAAACCCCACAGCGAGGGGGTGATGGCACCCACGTCGAGCGCGTAGGTGGTGAGGTTGAGCAGGTGGTTCAGCACGCGGGTGATTTCGGAGAACAGCGTGCGAATCCAGCTCGCCCGTTCCGGCACTTTCACGCCGAGCAACTTCTCGGTGGCCAGCACAAACGCGTGCTCCTGGCACATCGGGCTGACGTAATCGAGGCGATCAAAATACGGGATCGACTGGATGTAGCTTTTGTATTCGATCAGCTTCTCGGTGCCGCGATGCAGCAGACCGATATGCGGATC
>CAIZGT010000424.1 GCA_903932545.1 uncultured Rhodospirillales bacterium | reverse complement strand
TGAGTCGATCGACCTCGGCCGCAACAACATCACCTTCATGCTGCTGTCGATGCGCGTCGGCCCAAGCGATAGCGCCACCGCCGCAGCCCCGCAGGCGAAAGCTGCTGCCGCTGCAAGCGTAAAACCGCAAGCAAAGCAGGTGAGCGCGCCGGCCAGCACTGCACCTATTGCCAAGCCGACACCGGCTCCGGCCCAAGCAACCGCGGCACCGGCAAGCAACAATCCCGGCGTGCCCAACCCGCAGCGTGGCTTCCTCGGTTTCGGGGGCTGATCTGCGCTCGGATTGGTCGTTACCGCCTGGAAGCACTGGCCTTCGCATCTGCAACATGGCTATAAGTCGGTCGGAATTTGGCTCCACGAGCCGGATGAAAACTTTGCGTGCAGGGGATATCGCCGCGATGAAAACCATTCACCGTCGGGGTGTTATTGCAGGCGCCGGATTTGCGGCTGTGGCGTGCTGGCAAGCTGCGCGCGCCGGTGATCTGCTTGATTTCACAAGCCCAGGTCCATCTCCCCTGCCTGCTGCCGAGACACCGGCACCGCTGAATTTCGCCAATCCGCAAGCCTCAGTCCCCGCCACGGCCGCCGGGCCACGCTGGCGTCGGTTTGCCGTCGCCGCACCGTCCGAGCGCGAACGGCCGGGGATTACGATTGTGATTGATGATCTCGGCGTGATGCGTGCACCAACCGAGCGCGTGCTGGCGTTGAACGGTCCGTTGACACTGTCATGGTTCCCCTTCGCCCATCGTCTGCCCGAGCAAGTCGCAGCAGGTTCGGCGCGTGGGCATGAGGCCACGTTGCACATGCCAATGCAGTCTTTCGGCAAAAGCGAAGCTTGGACCGGGCCAGACCCGCTGCGCGTTGATCTGCCGCCAGAGGTGAATCTGGCGCGGCTGCGCGCCGCCATTGAAGCGGTGCCAGACACGGTTGGCCTCAACAATCACATGGGCTCGGTGTCCACGCATGACCCGGCGCTGATGGCGCTGGTTGCACTCGAGGCGCTGGCGCATAACATGCTGTTCCTCGACAGTGTGGTGATCCCGCATTCGCAGGGGATTATCCAAGCGCGTCAGGTTGGCACGGTGGCCGCGGCGCGTGATGTCTTTATCGACCACAGCAACAAGCCTGAGGATATTCGGGAGCAATTGGGCGGGATTGAAGCGTATGCCCGCAAACATGGCGACGTTATTGCCATCGGGCACCCCTGGCCACACACCATCGCCGCCCTCGAAGAATGGCTGCCGACATTGGACGCCAAGGGCTTCACGCTGTGGCCGCTCTCGGCAATGGTGGCGCGGCGCAGTGGGTTGGCCTTACCGGCCTAAGCTCAGTCCCAATCCGGCATCTCGAATGGCTGGGCCACCTCAATCGCCCGGGCGGCGCGCAGCACGAGATCATCGCGATACAGGGGGCCGGCCAATTGCACACTGCGTGGCAGGCCGTTGTCGTCAAACCCCATCGGCACTGAAATCGCTGGTTGGCGGGTGAGGTTGTAGGCGAACGTCCACGGCGCCCAGCGCGTCCATAGCGCTTCAACCGGATTTTCGGTGGGCTGATCCGCCAGCGGGGCCGGAATCGGCACGCAGGGGGAGAGAACGAGGTCATAACTCTGGTGCAGCCGCGCCATCGCGTGGGCGGCCTGAATCCGCATTGCCTCGGCTTCCAGCATATCCATCGCGGTGATGCCCGCGGTCGCGGCCGCCACTTCGAGCAGGCCGGGATCAAGCAGCGCACGGCGCGCGGCGGGAATGCTCGCCACCACGCGCGACAGGGCCAGCGCCCAGATCCGACCGAAAATCGCCCGCACATCCGGCAGATCCGGCTCGGCCTCCTCAATCACCGCCCCAGCATTCGCCAGAATGCTGGCGGCTTGGTCAAACGCGGTGACCGCCTCGTGATCAACCGGCGCGCAATAGCCGGGGCGACGGATCAGCGCGATGCGCATGCCAGCCACGCCATCGTCAATCCCGTCCAGCCAGTTGCGCGGATCATGCGGCAGTGAAAACGGATCGCGCGGATCGTGGCGCGCGATGCCACCCAGCATCACCGCAGCGTCGCGCACCGTCCGGGTAATCGGCCCGGCGACCGCGACATTGCCAAATGCCCCCAATGGCCATTGCGGCACGCGGCCAAAGCTGGGTTTGAGCCCAACCACGCCGCACCAAGCGGCCGGGAT
>CAIZGT010000423.1 GCA_903932545.1 uncultured Rhodospirillales bacterium | reverse complement strand
CAGAGATTGGAGGTTTTAACCTCCAATCCAGCGAGCTTGAGATGCTCGGGCATTGCGCGGTTCACGTGGTCGGAGAAGATCAGATATGGCTCGCCGGTTTCGACCCGAGCGGTGAGGATGCGGATCCAGAGAGAGCGCGCGTTGATCTTGCGGATCACCGCGTGATCTTTCGGCGAGGTGAACGCCCATTCCTCATCGGCTTCCACTGCGCGCATGAACGCGTCGGGGATCAGAATGCCGTGGTGCAGGTTCTGCGCCTTGCGGTTCGGATCACCGCCGGTGGGGCGGCGGATTTCGATGAATTCCTCAATCTCGGGATGCGACACTGGCAGATACACCGCAGCGGACCCGCGACGCAGGCTGCCTTGGGAGATTGCCAGCGTCATACTGTCCATCACGCGGATGAACGGTATCACGCCGGAGGTTTTGCCGTTCTGGCCGACCTTTTCGCCAATCGAGCGCAGATTGCCCCAATACGAGCCAATCCCGCCGCCTTTTGAGGCGAGCGCAACGTTCTCGTTCCACAAACCCACGATGCCATCAAGGCTATCGGTGGCTTCATTGAGGAAGCAGGAAATCGGCAGGCCGCGCGAGGTGCCGCCGTTGGACAGCACCGGGGTGGCGGGCATGAACCACATTTTGCTCATGTAGTCGTAGATGCGCTGCGAATGGCCTTGGTCATCACCGTAATAGCTGGCGACGCGGGCAAACAGATCCTGATAACCCTCGCCGGGCATCAGATACCGATCATCCAACGTTGCACGGCCAAAATCCGTGATCAGCGAGTCCCGCGACCGGTCCACGCGGACCTGATGGCGACCTTGCATCTGCACTGCGTCAAGCACGGCAGCATCTCCCCGACCAAACATGAATTCAGAAGCTCTATTCTGCGCAATCTCGCGCTTGCGTCAATCTAAAACCACTAGATGTGGTCATTATCTCGTAATCCGACCACAAGATGATGCGAATCGCATAAAGAACAGCTGTCTAGCAATTTCGATTTCTTCGCATCAGAACGAAACATGAACATAGACTGCAAAGCCGCACTTGCCAAGGATTTGGCCAGGTGGCGCATATCATTTTATGGGGATAACTCGTGCGGAAAAACTAGCTGGCGGCCAAAGCGGCAATCGCCGAATCGACGCCGCCTTTGCCGTGCGGCACCCCGGCAAGCCCGAGGGCCAATTCCACGGTGGCCAGCGTGCCGAGGATCATCGGCTCGTTGAGGTCGCCCATATGGCCGATGCGGAACACTTTGCCGCCCAACGGACCGAGTCCGCCACCGAGCGAGAGGTTGAAGCGTTCGTGACATATCTTGCGCAATGCATCGGCGTTGTGCCCCTGGGGCATCAGAATCGCCGTTACGCTGTCTGATAAACGAGCGGGATTGCGGCAGAACAGCTCAGGGCCGTTGTTGCCGGTCCAAGTGCGCACAGCCGCGCGCGTGGCTTCAGCGAGGCGATGGTGGCGAGCGAAGACGTGGTCCAGACCCTCCTCCTCCAACAGCCGCAGCGATTCGGCGAGGCCGAAGAACAAGTTCACGGGCACCGTGCCGATGAAGCTCTTATGACGGCGGCCGATCATCGCCGTCCAATTCATATAGTGCTTGGGCATGGTGGAATGCTGGTGTGCGGCGAGCGCCTTCTCCGACACGCCGGTGAAGCTCATGCCGGTTGGCAGCATCAGCCCCTTCTGCGAGCCGCCCACCACCACGTCACAGCCCCATTCGTCCATCCGGAAATCGAAGCAGGCGAGCGAGGAGATGGTGTCTGCCATCAGGAGTGCGGGGTGGCCGGTTGCGTCCAAAGCGGCGCGAACGTCCGGGATCGGCAATGCGACGCCAGTGGCGGTCTCGTTATGCACCACGCCGACGGCCTTGATGCGATGATCGGTGTCAGCCGCAAGTGCTGCTTCCACAGCGGCCGTATCGACGCCGGTGCGCCAATCCGCAGAGACGGTTTCAACCTTCACCCCCAGCGCCTCGGCCATTTCGGCCCAGCCCAGCGAAAAATAGCCGGTTTCGATAATCAGGATTGTGTCACCGGGTGAGAGCACGTTCACCAGGGCGGCTTCCCAGGCACCATGGCCGGAGGCGGTGTAGAAGAACACATGCTGCTCGGTTTTCAACACGCGCTTCACGCCCGCCATACAGGCATCATAGAGGGTGAGAAAATCGGCACTCATGAAATCCACTGTGCTGTGCGCGACGGCTTGCAGCACGGAATCGGGGATGTTGGTCGGGCCGGGATTGGCGAAAAACAGGCGACCACGCGGCTTGGGCGCTGGCAGTGCGGCGACAGTCTGGCTCATAGCGGGCTCCCGGATATTCTGGTTTGATCAATCTAAGCACATGACGAGATCGCGCAATCAGAACCATGCCGAGTTGACACCGAGGCGGCTCATGGAGTGAGACTTGGACTGGAAACGACCATCCCAACAGAGGAAAACCTCGATGCTCCGTGCCCTTATTGCCTCTGCACTCGCCATGTTGATAGCCGCTGGTGGCGCCCGTGCGGATGAGATTGTGGTGGTCACTTCTGGCGGCTTGTCGGCTGCGTTCAAAATCCTCGCCCCGCAATTTGAAAAGCAGACCGGGCATCACATCGTCATGGAGTGGGGCCCTTCGATGGGGCTGACGCATGACGCGGTGCCACAGCGCCTCGCGCGCGGTGAGAAGATGGATATGGTGATTATGGCGGGTTATGCGCTGGGCGAGTTGGTGCGGCGCGGTCAGGCGCTGGATCGCACTGAGATTGCCACATCGTATATCGGTGCAGTGGTAAAGAAAGGCGCGAAAGTGCCGGATATCTCGACCGTGATGGCACTGAAAGCCACGCTGATGGCGGCTGATTCGATTGCTTATTCGGACAGTGCGAGCGGGGTTTATATCAAGAATGAGATGTTCAAGAAGCTGGGCATCGAGGATCAGGTGCGTGACAAGGCGCATATGATCCCGGCCACCCCGGTGGCGGAGATTGTGGCCAAGGGCGAGGCGGAGATCGGGTTTCAGGCGCTCAGCGAGTTGTTGCCCACGCCGGGGGTGACGCTGGTGGGCCTGCTGCCCGAAGGCGCGCAGCACACGACAACTTTCGCGGCGGGCGTGATCAAGGGGGCGCAGTCACCCGACGCTGCCCATCAATTGATCGCCTTCCTGGCATCTCCTGCGGCTGCGGAAACCATCCGCAGCACGGGGATGGAGCCGTTGGTGGGTGCGGCGGTAAAGTAATTATGGGCGATTGGCCCCGCGCGCACAGGCTCTGAGCATGGCGCGCGCGGTGTCTGGGTCACTCGCGCGGGCGATCATCACAGCACCGGCCAGCATTGCAATCTCGCGCATCGCGGCCTCCTCCCGCTGGTCATTGGTGTGCTGACCGAGCGGCATGAAGCGCGCCAATTGCTTGACCACCAACCGCACCCCGGCACCAAAAGCCTGGCGCAAAGACAGGCTCGCCCGCGCCAAATCTCCGCCCAAGGCGGCAATTGGGCAGCCAAAGCCGGGATGGTTCAGATGGTCCGACGAGAGATAATAGCCACGATATCCAGCCAAATCGTCTGACGCCGCACCATGGGCCGCAGGCGAATTGGCAATTGAGGCGCTTTGCACAAAGGCTGCCTGCAATGCAGCGTCCACCAACGCCTCTTTGGTGGGGAAATGGCGATAGAAACCGCCATGCGTTAGCCCCGCCTGCGTCATCACATCCGCCACGCTGGTGCCTTCAAGCCCTCGCTCACGTAGCAATTGCGCCGCCCCGGACAAAATCCGGTCATGGCTCTTCGCCATCTCCTCGCGTGACACCCGCATCGCCGCACACCCTGATCATTGCCCTTGACGATAATGATGATGCACGTCATCTAATATAGAGGTCAATCATCATCTTTTTTTAACGGGACCATGCACCATGCAAGCTCTTGAGCACAAAGTGCCGCCGCCTGTGCTGTTTTTGACCGCCGCCGCCCTCATGTGGCTGACGGCGCGGCAGAGCATGGCGATCGACCTCGCACCGGCGTGGCGGATCGCGGGCGTGCTCGGCTTGGGCATGCTGGCAGCGGCCTTCGCCGCCCCGGCGATCTTGGGATTTCGCCGCGCACGAACCACGATCAACCCGGTGGACATCGAGGCGGCCTCTAGCTTGGTCACCAGCGGGGCTTATCGTTACAGCCGCAATCCGATGTATGTCGGCCTGACCGCCCTGCTGCTGGGCTGGGCGGTGTGGCTGGCCGCCCCCTTGGCTTTGGTGTGGATATTGGCGTTTGTCGCCTTCATCACCCGCTTTCAGATCATTCCGGAAGAGCGCGTGATGGCGACAAAGTTTGGTGCGGCATACAGCGCCTATCGCAGCGCGGTTCGCCGCTGGATTTGAGCGGTAATGCCACTACCCTGGATTGCATGTGTCAATCTATGAACTGGTTTATCTGATCGATTCCCGATAGTTCTGCGGCACAATTTATGTCTTTCCATAACGTCAAACGCCAATATTTCCCTGATTTTAAGCCATTGATAGGCTCCACACACCGGACCGCCTTAATTTTACGTAATGGCTTCTTGACACCTCAATACGTAATGTTAACCTGACACATCGCTGGCCAAGACCTTCAGGGGAGAGATAGGCCAGTTCTGGGTGTGAAGCGTTGGGAATGACGTATTTGCCGGTCCTACGAGCCAGCCTCGTCCACCGCAGATGCGCAAACCGCCGAAGCCGCTTGCGGCGCAGGGCTTCGTTTCCGTCCAGACGTCAGCGTAACCCACGTGCGGGTATGGCACGGATGTAGGCTACTGACTGATGTGGAGGTAACCATAATGAGCGACGATCCGAATAAAGTTTGGCCGACCGGCCTCACAATTGCTGAATCCGAAGAACTGCATAAGCAGATCATCGACGGCACCCGCATTTTCGGCTTAATTGCCGTGTTTGCGCATATCCTGGCGTATATCTATTCGCCCTGGCTGCACTGAGGAGCACTGACAGATGAATAATGGTCGTCTTTGGACTGTGGTTAATCCCACTGTCGGTATTCCGCTGATGCTCGGCGCTGTTGCCGTAACGTCTCTGATTGTGCATGCGGCAGTGTTGTTCAACACCTCCTGGTATCCCGCGTTCTACTCGGGGCACAGCAAAAAAGTGGCGATGATCGACACCACCGCTCCGGTGCTCGCCTTGGATGAGAAAACCGCCAGCAACTTCACCGTCGCCGTGACCCCGGCTCCGGCCACCGAAGTTGGTGGTGCTACCACCTACGTGATCTCTGTTGCCCCCAAGGCCACGGCGAGCATGGACCGAGCCGCCGCGCCAAGCATGAAACTCGCCAGCACAAATTGAGCTGCTGAGCCTTATGGTGACCATCAAAGGGTTAGAGGCTGGCTTCTGACCCTTTGATGTCATGCTATTTGTTGGCGATTATGCGCAAACATCACACGCCTGGAGGGTGTTGCCGCCGTGAACCGCGTCAGTCGCAAAGTGATGATGGCCTGGATTGGGATGGGCACACGTTTCCTCCCCTTCGCAGACGCCGCCACGATCGATATGCCGCTCTCCCGGCTACTCCGCCTCTCGCTGTTTCAGGTTTCGGTTGGCATGGCGCTGGTGCTGCTGGTTGGCACTCTGAACCGTGTGATGATCGTTGAGTTGGACGTACCTGCCTCGCTGGTGGGCGTGATGATCTCCCTGCCGTTGTTGTTCGCACCGTTTCGCGCGGTGATCGGCTTCAGGTCCGACAATCACCGTTCGCATCTGGGCTGGAAGCGTGCGCCCTATATTTTTAGAGGTGCGATGCTGCAGTTTGGCGGTCTGGCTATCATGCCGTTTGCGCTGCTGGTGCTCTCTGGCGGGGGCAATGCCACCAGCGCCCCGGCCTGGGTTGGCGATTTTGGCGCAGGTGTGGCGTTCTTGCTGGTGGGTGCGGGCCTGCACATCACCCAAACGGTGGGCCTCGCTTTGGCCACCGATCTTTCGCCACCCGAGTCGCATCCCAACGTGGTTGGGCTGATGTATGTGATGTTGCTGGCCGGGATGATCCTGAGCGCGATGCTGTTCGGTGCCTTTCTGGCCGATTTCAGCCCAGGCCGCTTGATCCAGGTGATCCAGGCTTCGGCGGTTTTGACATTGGTGCTGAACACGTGCGCGCTGTGGAAGCAGGAGCGCCGGGTGAGCGGGCTGATGAGCCAGCCGCAACACAGCAAGCCGGAATTCCGCATCGCGTGGTCGCAATTCATCCAAGGTGGCCACGCGCTGCGTCGGTTGATTGCGGTGGGGTTCGGCACAATGGCGTTCAGCATGGAAGACGTGCTGCTGGAGCCTTATGGCGGGCAGGTGCTGCATTTGAGTGTGGGTGACACCACCAAACTGACCGCAACATTGGCGATTGGCGGGCTTTTCGGTTTCGGCCTCGCCTCACGCGTGCTCAGCCGCGGGGCTGATCCGTTCCGCATGGCGTGTTATGGAGCGCTGGTCGGCATTCCAGCGTTTGCGGCCGTGATCTTGTCGAACCCGATGCAGTCAACTTTGCTGTTTGCCATCGGCACGGCGGGCATTGGTTTCGGCGCTGGGCTGTTTGGACACGGCACGCTCACCGCCACGATGAATCTGGCCCCGCGCAATCAGGCCGGGTTGGCGTTGGGGGCATGGGGTGCTGTGCAAGCCTCCGCCGCGGGCGTTGCGATCGCTTTGGGCGGCATCCTGCGCGATATCGTGGCCGCTTACACAAACTCCGCCACACCCAACGACGCAACTGGGTATGATTTCGTCTATAGTGTTGAAATCATCCTGTTGTTTATCACCTTGATCACCATGCTACCGCTGATCCGCCGCGTATCAGGTCAAGCCATCCGGGAAGGCTGATACGCAACACTTCCGCCACGCCGTTTCAATTCACACCAGGGGACACGCCATGACCATTTCACGCATGTTCAGCACCACCGAAGATGCGATGGAAGCTGTCGCCGCGTTTGCGCCATTGGAATTCGATGGACGCCATTTGCGGGTGGTCAGCGCCACCCCGGATTATGTCAGCGCGCGCTATTTGGTGAAAAAGGGTGTGTTTCCGGCGCATGCCGAAGCCACGGCCGCCAAGGTGCGCGCGGGTGGCGTGTTGCTGATTGTCGATCAACCGATCGGCTTCACCGAGGCTGCGATGGAGATCCTCGCAGCCGCCGCGCCGCACGGCGACAACACATCGCCGGTGGTGAACGAAAGCTGCGGTTTTGACGAGAACACGCCATTCTCCTCGCTGATGGGCTGGGATCTGCTGACGCCAGACCCAACCCCATTTGCCAGCTTCTGGAACCTGCCGACGCTGGCGCGCAGCGGTTGGGCGGCGTCTGAGGCGTTCGGGATGAAGCTGTTGTCGTCGGCTGGCCCAGTGCTGAGCATGAAGGCACTGACCAAAAGCGGGCCGATTTTGCCGTTCTGAAACCGCGATTTCTACCGCGTGTCTTCGCCCCACAGCAGCCCGATCTCTGGCCAAAGATAGGCGAGTTGGATCAGCGAGATGCCCGCCCATTGGATCGGGCTCTCGCGCACCGGCTTGCCGCCGAGATGGTCGTAGAAGAAGCGGGTTGGGTTGTCTCGCAACACCCAAAGGAACGCGCTCTCGCAGCCAATTGCTGCCAGATATGCCCCGGCATGGGCGAGCAACTTGCGCCCCACGCCTTGCTCACGAAAATCGTCGAGGACGTAGAGTGTTTGAATCTCCCCCGCTGCCGGCGCGCCCGGTCTCGCCCGCCGCGCGGAGGAAAATCCGATGACGCGGCCTGGTGTGCCGGTGGTGGCGACAAACACGCCCTCGCCGATGCGGATGGACGCCGCATAGCCCGCCGCTTCGCGCTCGACCGACATTTTGGCGAGGTAGCTATCCGGCAAGATCCCCGGATAGGCGCTGCGCCATGCCGCCACATGCACCGCGCCGATGGCGGGCGCGTCGGCCAATGTTGCGCGGCGGACAGACACAGGACTCATGCGGTTCGTTCTAGCACCGCCGTGAAGAACCCATCGGTGCCGTGTTGCAGCGGCGTGAGCGAGAGATACGGCCCCTGGCACGGGCAAGGCGTTTCTAACGGCCACAGCGTGTTGAGGCGCAGGATGCGGAAATTCGGGTTGTTG
>CAIZGT010000422.1 GCA_903932545.1 uncultured Rhodospirillales bacterium | reverse complement strand
GCGCGCAGCACCATTGGCGTGCCGTCGCTGCCGTTGGACGCAGCAGTTGAGGTTGAGGGCATTTTCCGGATTGCCTGAAGCCTCAACGCCCCCACATCAGGCTTCATGAGCGAACTTACCCTCACGCTGCACCGCCAGATTTCTGATATCGCAGCCTCAGATTGGGATGCCTGCGCTGGTGACGGCAATCCGTTCGTCAGCCATGCGTTCCTCACCTGTGTCGAGGAGTCAGGCTCCGCCGGGCCGCGCACCGGCTGGCTGCCACAACATGCCGTGCTGCGTGATGCAGCTCAGCGCGTGGTGGCGTGTGCGCCGATGTATGCAAAATCGCACTCCTACGGCGAATACGTGTTCGACCATGGCTGGGCGAATGCTTATGAACGGGCGGGTGGGCGATATTATCCCAAGCTGCAAATCGCATCGCCGTTCAGCCCGGTGCCGGGGCCGCGGTTTTTGCTGCGCGATGGTGTGGAGATTGCCGATTTCGGTGCAGCTCTGATCGAGGCCTGCGCGCAACTCGGCCTGTCCTCGGTCCACGCCAATTTCTGCACGCGCGCCGAATGGGACGCGCTGGGCGATGCCGGGTGGCTGCAACGCATCGGCGTGCAATATCATTGGAACAACAACGGCTACGGCAGTTTTGACGATTTTCTCGGCGCGATGTCCTCCCGCAAACGCAAAACCCTCAAGCGGGAGCGGCGTGATGCAAACAGTGCCGGTCTAGAATTTGTCTCCCTGCGCGGACCGGAGATCACCCCCGCGCAGTGGCGCGCGTTTCACCGCTTCTACGTCTCAACCGTGGACCGCAAATGGGGCAGCGCGTATCTCACGCCGGAATTCTTCCCCCTGCTCGGCGCAAGGCTGGGCGAAAAAGTGGTGCTGATGCTGGCCGTTGAAGGCGGTGAGCCGATGGCGGGGGCGTTAAATCTGATGGGTGCCGATACGCTTTACGGTCGCAATTGGGGCTGTGATCGCGCCACCCCATTTCTGCATTTTGAGCTGTGCTACTATCGCGCCATCGATTTCGCCATCGAACACGGCTTGGCCCGCGTCGAAGCCGGGGCGCAAGGCGAGCACAAAATCCAACGCGGCTATCTGCCCGCTGAAACCTATTCCGTTCATTTCCTGCGCCACACCGGGTTGCGTGATGCGGTGGCGCAGTTTTTGGAGCATGAGCGGGTGGAGCGCCGCGCAGAAATGGAGGCACTCGCCACGCTCAGCCCGTTTAAACAGGGCAATGAGGCGGAATAAATTCCCCGATGGGTCAGTATGCGTGCCACACTGTCCGCAGTAGCTTAAGGGGCAGCCATGTTCATCCGCGTTGGCTACGATATCGTCTATGAATGCCAGCAGCCCACTCCAATGCTGCTCACCCTCAACGTGCATGCCAGCCGCGCCGCGGATATTGTTGTGCCAGACCGCATTGAGACAACGCCGTTTGTGCCCTCATCCGGCTATCACGACGGTTTCGGCAATTGGTGCACACGCTTGGTGGCACCTGCGGGGTATTTCAAAATCTCCGCTCGCGGCGTGGTGCGTGATGATGGGTTGATTGCGCCGTTTTATCCACATGCACATCAGCACGCCGTGCCGGATTTGCCGCCCGATGTGCTCACTTTCCTGCTCGGCAGCCGCTATTGCGAGACCGACCTGCTGACCGAAGCGGCCTGGGCGCTGTTTGGCACGGCACCGATGGGCTGGGGCCGCGTTCAGGCGATTTGTGACTATGTCCACAACCATATCGCCTTCTCTTATGCCGATGCGCGCAACACCCGCACCGCTTACGAGGCGTTTGTCGAGCGGCGCGGGGTGTGCCGTGACTATGCGCATCTTGCAGTGGCGTTCTGCCGCTGCATGAATATCCCAGCGCGCTACTGCACCGGCTATCTCGGCGATATGGGCATGCCGCTGAACGTCGCCCCGATGGATTTCGCAGGCTGGTTTGAGGCGTATCTCGATGGCGCGTGGCATACATTCGATCCGCGCAATAACACGCCGCGCCTGGGCCGTATTTTGATGGCGCGTGGCCGTGACGCAACGGACGTGGCGCTCAGCACCACGTTCGGCCTCAACACGCTGGCGAGCTTTCAGGTCTACACCGATGAGTTGCTGGAATGGCCGGGCAGCGTGCTGGTTTAATCGAGCGGGAATCCCAGCGCCTTCAGCGAGGCTCGCATCGTTTCACGTCCGCTAAGACCGCGAACGGTGCCAAGCCGGTCGAGCACGCGCGCAGTCCAGCCGGATTGCGGCAGGCCGGCTTCACGCTGATGCG
>CAIZGT010000421.1 GCA_903932545.1 uncultured Rhodospirillales bacterium | reverse complement strand
GCGCCGGAGTTGATGTAGACCTTGTTCTTATCTTTCGCCACGCCAGCCACCGCCAGCGCCACGCCGGAATTGGCAACTTCCACAATCAGATCAACGCCGTCCACATCAAACCACTGGCGCGCGATGCCCGCGCCCACGTCGGGCTTGTTCTGATGGTCGGCGGAGATCACCTCCACCTTCATGCCCTTTGCCGACACGCCAAAATCTTCCATCGCCTGATAAACGCACTGCACGGCCTGCGGACCAGCGAGATCCTTGTAGGGGCCAGACAGGTCGGTGAGCACACCGATCTTCAGCGCGGGCGCTTGGGCGTGGGCGGGACGGATCAGCGGAAAGGTTGCGGCGGCAGCGGCGGTGCCGAGCAGGGTGCGACGGTCTATACGCATGGTGGTCTCCCTCAAGTCTGTTTCGGCCCTTGGAACAGATGAGCCATTTTTTTGTTCAAACGCCCAGATAATCGTGCAGTTTTTCCATGTTCGATTCCAATTCTGCGTTGGGAATCATGTCCACCACCACACCGTGATCAACAACGTAATGGCGATCGGCGACGGTGGCGGCGAAGCGGAAATTCTGTTCAACCAGAAGCACCGTGAAGCCGCGCTTTTTGATCTCGCGGATGGTGCGGCCAATTTGCTGCACGATCACCGGGGCGAGGCCTTCGGTGGGCTCGTCCAGCAACAGCAACTTTGCCCCAGTGCGCAAAATGCGGCCAATGGCGAGCATTTGCTGCTCACCGCCTGAGAGTTTCGTCCCCTGGCTGTTGGCGCGTTCCTTGAGATTGGGGAACAGATCGTAAATCTCATCCACGCTCAGCCCGCCCGGCGCGATGGTGGGCGGCAGCATGAGGTTTTCGGTCACGTTCAAGCTGGCGAAAATTCCGCGTTCTTCTGGGCAGATTGCAATCCCGGCATGGGCGATTTTGTCGGAGCGCAGGCCAATCGTCTCCTGGCCCTGGAATTTCACCGATCCGCTACGATGGCCAACCAAGCCCATCACACTTTTCATCGTGGTGGTTTTGCCAGCGCCGTTGCGGCCCAAAAGGGTGACAACTTCGCCCTCGTTCACATCAAAATCCACGCCATGCAAAATATGGCTCTCGCCATACCAGGCGTTCAGGCCACGGACTTGGAGCATCGGATCAGACATGCTCGGCTCCCAAATAGGCGGTGATCACTTCGGGATGCTTCGAGACAGTGGCGTAATCGCCCTCGGCCAACACACGGCCGCGGGTGAGCACGGTGATGGCGTCACACAAGCCTTCGACCACCGAGAGATTATGCTCCACCATCAAAATCGTGCGGCCTTTGCGGATGCGGCGGATGAGGGCCACCACGCGCTCCACATCCTCATGCGTCATCCCCGCTGTGGGCTCGTCGAGCAGCAGCATTTAGGGGTCGAGCGCTAAGGTGGTGGCAATTTCCAAGGCGCGCTTGCGGCCATAGGAAAGCTGCCCGGCAGGCTCATCAGTGTATTCCGTCAGGCCCACATCTTCGAGCAACTCACGCGCACGGTCCTCGTAAACCGTGAGGATTTTCTCGGAGCGCCAGAAATCAAAGCTCGCCCCACGGGCGCGCTGAAGCGACACGCGGACGTTTTCCAGCGCGGTGAGATGCGCGAACACGGCGGAGATCTGGAAACTGCGCACCAGCCCAAGCCGCGCCACATCAGCCGGCTTCATCCCGGTGATGTCGCGCCCCTTAAAGGCGATGGTGCCGCGCGTCGGCGCCAGGAATTTGGTCAATAGATTGAAGCACGTGGTCTTGCCCGCACCGTTGGGGCCGATCAGCGCATGGATATTTCCAGCCTTCACGTCGAGATTCACGCCATTGACGGCGACGAACCCACGAAATTCCCGCGTCAGCCCTTTCGTCGAAAGGATCGAATCTGACACCCTCGGCGTCTCCCTATATCGTTATTCCCTGATTTGCATATGGCGCGGGGCTGCGCAAGATTGTTTCGTGCAACGAAATCAAAATGGAGGATTTGGTCAGTGTCAGGATTGTGGTTTGAAGATTTGGCAGAAGGCCGCGAGATCGACGCCGAATGGACCCGCACCGTGACCGAAGCGGACAACGTGCAGTTCTGCGGCATGACGATGAATGTGCAGAAACTGCATTTGGACGCAGAATTCGCGTCACATACCGAATTTGGCAAGCCGCTGGTAAACTCGCTTTATACACTTGGGTTGATGATAGGCATGTCGGTGCATAACCTCACGATGGGCACAACTTTGGCCAATCTGGGCATGACAGATGTGATGTTCCCCGCCCCGGTGTTTGCTGGCGATACGATTTCCACCCTCACCACTGTGGTGGCGCGGCGCGAGAGCAAGTCGCGTCCAGATGCGGGGATTGTGACGTTCCGGCATGTGGCGAAGAATCAGAGGGGCGAGGTGGTGGCGCGGTGTGATCGGCAGGCGCTGATGCGGAAAAAGCCAGAGTGAGGGTGTTGTCATTGCGAGCGAAGCGTCGCAAGGACGAAAAAAAACTGAGGAAACCCAATCATGAAACTCCGCAGCCCGTTGTTCGCCACCGGCGATTCCGCCCGTAAAATCGAAAAAGCCCTCGCCGGTCCATCGGATGCGGTGATTCTCGATCTCGAAGATTCCGTCGCCGCCCCACAAAAAGATACCGCCCGTGTCCTCACCGCGCAGATGCTGCCCACCTCGCAACGACCGGGCCGGATCGTGCGGATCAACCCGCCCGGCACGCAATGGTATCTCGCCGATCTCGCCGCCATCGTGCCAGCACGGCCCGATGCGATCATGCTGCCGAAATGCTCGTGCGCGGCGGATTTGCTGGCGCTTGATCATCACCTTGAAGCCCTTGAAGTGGCGAACGGCATCGCGCCGGGCACGATCAAGGTGCTGCCGATTGCAACGGAAACCACCGCCTCAGTGCTCGCTTTGCCCAGCATGCTGAACTCGCGCCGCTTGATCGGCGTATGTTTTGGGGCGGAGGATCTCTCCGCTGATCTGGGCATCTCACCGCGCCGGGCCGATCTCAGCTACCCCTCAGCCATCACCGCCGCCCGCGCGCAGGTGCTGCTCGCAGCGGCGGCGGCGGGACTTCCGGCCATCGACACCCCGTTCCCCGACCCACGCAATCCGGATGGGTTGGTGCGTGAAGCAAGCGAGGCGGCGGTGGATGGGTTTGCCGGCAAGCTCTGCATTCACCCCGATCAGGTCGCGCCGGTCAACGCAGCCTTCACCCCATCGCCGGAATTGCAGGCCTGGGCGGCGCAGGTGGTGGCCGGTTTTGCCGCCAATCCGGACTCCGGCGTGTTCCTGCTCGACGGCAAAATGATTGACCGACCGCATCTGCGTCTCGCCGAGCGGTTGCTTGCAAGTGCGGCATGAGGAAATCGTCATATAACCGCCCATTGCCGCGCAATCGGGCGCGCGTAGATTAGGCGTATGTCTCTCCGCACCCTCCTGCTCCTTCCGGTGCTTGCTCTGGCCGCTTGTCAGAGTGGGCCAGACGGGGCCGTCCCTGCACCCATCCCCACCGCGTTCACCCAAGCAGCGCAAAATGCGGCCCCGATTTGGCCGGATCAGGCGTGGTGGAAAGGCTTTGGCTCGCCGGAACTGGACCAATTAATTGCGCAAGCCGAGAGCGGCAGCTTCGACGTTCAAGCCGCCATCGCCCGCGTGCAGCAGGCCGATGCGCAACTGCGCATCTCCGGCGCGCCTCTGTTGCCGAGCCTGAGCGGCACTGGCGATCAGAAATGGCAGCGCAGCTACCAATCGGGTTCCTCGTTCAGCAAGCTTTACAGCTCAGCCGGCGGCTATCGAGAGAGCCGCACCTCGTCAGCCACCGCTTCGGCGAGTTATGAAATTGATGTGTGGGGCAAGCTGCGTGCGACGCGGGATTCCGCGCTGGCGTCTGCACGCTTCAGCCGGTTTGACCAGCAAAGCGTGGCGCTGACCAATATCAGCGCGATAGCCAATGCGTGGTTCACCGCCCTGGCCTATCAGGACCGCCTTGCGGTGGCTGAGCGCAATCTGGACGATTCCGAGCAAATCCTGCGTGCCATCACAGGCCGGATGGAGGCCGGGACCGCGTCGGCATTGGATGTGGCGCAGCAAGAGGCGCTGGTGGCGGGTGTGCGCGCCGGTCTGCCCAATCTGCGCAGCAACATCACCACCAATCTTAACGCACTCGGCGTGCTGGTGGGGCAATTGCCCGAGCAGATCGCCGTCAAGCCCACCAGCCTGATCGGATTAAGCCTGCCGGCCGTCGCCCCTGGCTTACCGTCGGAGTTGCTTGCCCGCAGGCCGGATGTGGCAGCGTCCGAGGCGCAGTTGCAGGCGGCGAATGCAAATATCCGCGCCGCCAGGGCTGCGATGTATCCGCAGATTCAGCTCACCGGCAGCGGGGGCTGGCAATCGGCGGCGTTGGCCACGCTGTTCGGCCCCACGTCACTGCTCGCCAATTTCGCGGGCAGCGTGACGCAGACAATTTTCGACAACGGCCAGCTTCAGGCGCAGGTTGATCTCGACATCGGCAAACGCGAGGAATTGGTGGCCGATTATCACAAGGCGGTGGTGCAGGCCTTCACCGACGTGGAGGATGCGATGGCGCAATATCGCTATACCACCGAGCAGGAGGCGCTGGAGGCGCGTGCTGCGGAGGTGGCCAAGCGCGCGGCAGATATCGCGCGGGCGCAGGTGCTGGCGGGAACGTCCGATATTGTCACCGCATTGCAAACGCAGAGCACGCTGTTCAACGATCTGGACACGTTGGCGCAAGTGCGGTTGGCACTGTTCCAGGCGCTGGTTGCCCTCTATAAAGCGCTCGGCGGCGGCTGGCAGGTGCGCGATGTGATCCCGCCTGAGACGCGGCTGTTTCAGGGTGTATTGTGATGAGGTTATTTTGATGCGTCGCCTTTGGATCATTCTGCTGCTGATTGCTGCTGCCATTGGCGGCACATATGCCTACAGCCACCGCGACTCCGCCCAAAAGTCGAAGAAGCCGCTGGATGGCCCTCTCCCGGTTGCTGCCATCGCGGTCAGTGCGCATGACGTGCCGATCTATCTCGATGGTATCGGCACGGTGCAGGCCTCGGCGAATGTCGCATTCAAGCCACAGGTGGATGGCCAGCTTATCGCGGTGAATTTCACTGAGGGGCAGGACGTGGAAGCCGGCACCGTGCTCGCCCAGATCGACCCGCGCTTCTATCAGGCCGCACTCGACCAGGCGCTGGCGAAGCAAGCGCAGGATGAGGCCAATTTGGCCAACGCCCGGATCGATTTGGCGCGCTATGCCAAGCTCGCTGCCAATGCCTACACCTCTGCTCAGCAGGCCGACACCCAGCGCGCAAGCGTGGCGCAGTTGGTGGCACAGGTGGCGGGGGATCAGGCGCAGATCGACACCGCGCGGGTCAATCTGGGCTACACCAACATCGTCTCGCCGGTGGCCGGTCGGGTTGGGATACGGCTGGTGGATCGCGGGAACATCGTCCATGCGGGCGACACCACCGGGATCTGCGTGATTGCCACGCTGCGGCCGATCAATGTGATTTTCACCTTGCCGCAGCAAAATCTCCAGCTCGCCGCCCGCGCCACCTGTGCCACCAACTGCGCCACGCTTGCGCGCTGGGTGTCGGCCTGCTGAGCAGAGGTGTAGGCATTGGCAGCGAGCTTGGCATAG